>JBOGSE010001017.1:0-10441 GCA_050694895.1 bacterium
GATCACACCACGGCGGCCATCGCGGTGGCGCTGGGTGAAGCGGCGCTGCCGGAGTTCAAAGTCTACGCGACGCAGATCGTCGCCAACGCGAAAGCGTTCGCGGCGGCGCTCCTCGGAGGCGGGTTCACGCTCGTCACCGGCGGCACCGACAACCACATGCTGCTGGTCGACCTCACGCCGGATGGCATCGGCCGGGGCGTTTTCATGCAGGAGGCGCTGGATGCGGTCGGGATCACGGTGAACAAGAACGCGATCCCGGGCGAGCCGTCGTCGATGTTCTATCCATCGGGCATCCGGTTGGGCACGCCGGCGGCCACGACGCGCGGCATGCGCGAGGGTGAGATGAAGCTGCTCGCGGGGTGGATGGCGCAGGTGCGTGGGGAGGCGCAGGAGTTCCAACTTCCGGAAGACCGCGAGGCCCGGAATCAGGTGCTGCGCCAGTTCCGCGCGTGGATCAAGGACAACCGGCGGCTGACCGGGATTCGCGAAGAGGTCCGCGTCCTGTGCCGCCGCTTTCCGGTGCCCGGAATTTCGTAGGGTCCACTCGCGCTAAGTTCAAAGAGAGGCATCTCAGTCATGGCGATTCGACGAATCATCTTCGGAGGCGGGCCCAAGCCCCCGTACCAGACCCGCGCTCTGAAATCGGCCCTGCTCATGATGCTCGTTGCTTGGATCGGATGGCGTTTCGCGAGGCTCCCGATCGTGTGGCTGCTCTATGTGGTGATTGGAATCGTCCTCGTCGGTGCGGTGGCGGACGTAATCTGGCAGATCAGGACGGGCCGGTATCGCCACATTGAACTTCGCCGGTAGATGAGCGCGCTACTTTCGATGCTGGCGCTCGTACTTTGTGATCTTCTCGATGCGCGGGATGTGCCTCCCGCCTTCAAAGGGTGTCGTGAGGAACATCCGCACAATCTCCTTCGCCACCTCGAGGCCGACGATCCGCGCGCCGAGGGCGATCATGTTCGCATCGTTATGGAACCGCGCTAAACGGGCCGTCGTGACGTCGTGCACCACCGCGCAGCGGATGCCGAGGACTTTGTTGGCGGCCATCGATTCGCCGTTTCCCGTGCCGCCGAAGATCATGCCGCGCTCGGCCTCGCCGCGTGAGACAACTTCGGCCACGGCGATGCAGAAATCGGGATAGTCGACCGGCTCGGGCGAGTTCGTGCCGAGGTCGCGGACCTCGTGTCCCATGTCGAGCAGCAGCCGCGCGATCTCGGCTTTCAGGATCACCCCCGCGTGGTCTCCCCCGATGCAGATCCGCATCGCGCTCACCTCGCAGCAGCGCCTGCCAGCTCCCGGCGAACCGGGCCCGCGTCCAGCACGAGATCGAGCCGGTCGCCCAGGACAAACACCACGTGTTGGGCGGTCGGTACCGGCGGCGCGCCGGGCCGGGGTGGGGTGGCCGTGATCGGGGTGTCGGCATCGCGCATCAGCGTAAGCGGCATGGGGTCGCGGGAATCGGCCAGAGATACCAGGCTATCGGGTGACGCGCCGGTAGCCGCACACAGCCGCTTCACCGCTTCGGCATCGAGGGCCGAGCATCCCACCACATACCCTTCGGCGGTGGGAAAGGCCAGCAGGCCCCCGCCGCGTAGGACCTCGACGGCCTTGCGCGGCGCCGCCGCACTGTCCGCTGGATCAACCCGGATGATGGACATTGGCTTGGGCTGATGCCGCACTGATGCATCGAACGAGAGGCTGTAGTAACTCACCAGTCCCCCTGGCGACACCGCTGGCCTTCAGGGTGCGCTCTTGAGTCGTGCCGCGACAATGCGGTCCGAGCCGAGGCCATCCCTGCGGGTCTGCTCGGCCTCGTAGACGCCTGCCCGGCGCACAAGTTCGACTACCCGCGGCGCCTGGCCTGCTGAGACTTCCATAATTATCCATCCGCCAGGGTGCAGCAGGGCCGGCGCGCCCTCGATCAGCAGGCCGTGAAACCGGTCGGCGCTCCCCTGAGCAAGAACGGCGACCGCCGGTTCAAAGTCGCGGATCTCCACCGGCAGGGACGCCGCCACTTCGGCCGTGACATACGGCGGGTTGCAGGCGAGAACATCGAGGCGCAGGCCGGCCTGGGTCGCCTCGGCCGTGGCCAAGGTGGCCGTGGCCCACTCGGCCACGGGCTCTAGAAGGTCCCCCTGAAGGAAGCGGACACGGTCGGCCACGCCATGTCGCGCCGCGTTCGTTCGGGCGACCTCCAGCGCCTCCGCGGTGATGTCGGTCGCGAGGACCGTGGCGTCGCTGCGCAACACCGCGATGCTGACGGCGATGGCCCCGCTCCCGGTGCCGACGTCCGCGATGACGGGCGACGGCACATCGACGACGGCGTCGAGCACCGCGGCCACGAGCACCTCGGTCTCGGGCCGTGGAATGAGGACCCGCTCGTCGACCAGGAAATCGAGCCCCATGAACTCACGGTGGCCGACGATGTAGGCGACCGGGCGGCCGCGCACACGGTCGGCCAGGTGGGCCTGGTATCGCGCCCACGCCTCGGGCGCGATGGGCCGATCCCAGGCGAGATAGAGTTCTGTGCGGTTGAGGTTCAGGACGTGCCGGAGAAGAACTTCTGCAGTGATCCCCGCCTCATCGATGCCCGACGCCGCCAGATGCTCGCGGCCGGCATGCGATGCTTCGGCGACCGTCACTCGACGGCGGCAAGATGTGCCGCCTGATCGGCCGCGGTCAGCGCGTCGATGAGCTCGTCGAGCTCGCCGTCGAGGACCACCGCGATCTGGTGCACGCTGCGGCCGATGCGGTGGTCGGTCACACGATTCTGCGGGAAGTTGTAGGTGCGGATCTTCTCGCTGCGCTCGGCGGTGCCCACCTGCTGCCGGCGCTGCTTGGCGATCGCCTCGGCCTGCTCGCGCTCGGCGCGCTCTAACAGGTGCGCACGGAGAATCCGCATGGCCTTCTCGCGGTTTTGGAACTGTGAGCGCTCGTCCTGGCAGGCGACGACGATGCCCGTCGGCTTGTGCTTGATACGCACCGCGGTCTCGACCTTGTTGACGTTTTGGCCGCCGGCGCCTCCGGCGCGGTAGGTCTCGATCTCGATCTCGTCGGGGCGGATCGCGACGTCCACCTCTTCCGCCTCCGGGAGCACCGCGACCGTCGCGGTCGACGTGTGGATTCGTCCAGAGGACTCGGTCACCGGCACGCGTTGGACCCGGTGGACACCGCTCTCGTACTTCAGGCGGCTGTAGGCGCCGCGTCCGCTGATCCCAAAGACGATCTCTTTGAACCCGCCGATGCCGGTCGGATTCGCGGAGAGCACCTCGGATTTCCACCGGCGGCGCTCGCCATAGCGCGTGTACATGCGGAAGAGCTCGCCGGCGAACAGCGCCGCCTCATCGCCGCCTGTGCCGGCGCGGACCTCGACGATGATGTTGCGCTCGTCGAACGGGTCGCGCGGCAGCAGCAGCGTCTTGAGCTCGGCTTCGAGGTCACTCAGCCGCTCACGGAGGCGCGCCCCTTCGCCGCGGGCGAGGGCCCGCAAATCGGCGTCGGGTTCGTCGCGCGCCATGGCGTCGGCCTCGCCCATCTGTCGCTCGATGTCGCGGTAGGCGCGAAAACGCGAGACCGGGCCTTGAAGTTCGGCGTGCTCGCGCGCCGTCTGTTGATAGCGTGATTGATCCCCAAAGATGGCCGGGTCGGCCAATGCCGCGGCCACGGCCTCGTAACGGGCCTCCATCGCTTCCAGCCGCACACGCATGTTCTGGTCCACGCCGAGTCACCGTCCCGATTATAGCACCGGCGTTTTGGACGCCCGCGCTCATCAGGCGCCTCCCCGCACTCCCTTCGCGCCCTCCCGCCTGCGCCGCCTCTCGCGGCGGTCATACAGCGCACTGCGAAGGGCGGGACCCGCCAGCAGGAGGACGGCGAGGAGGATTGGGACCAGCGCAAGCCCCCACAGCGCGGTCTTGATCGCCAACCTGGTTCGCGCGGTCCGGCGCTCGACGGTTTCCGCGGCATGGCGCGCGGCACGCTCCGCGCGCACCGCGGTCGCCAGATCGAATCGGCGCAGCGCGTCGGCGGCCCGCAGTCCTTCCACGTAGGCTTCGGCGCCGCCCGGCCTCGAGACCAGACCGCCCGGCGTCCGGGCGAGCGTCGTTCGATACACGAATTCGGCGGCGCGGCGATAATCGGAGAACTCTCTGTCCGTCAGGTCGGGCGCACGTGCGCGCTCCAGGCGCGCCCGCCATCGCTTCTCCGCGTCGGCCGGCGTCATGCCGAAGTGCCGCTCGAAGATGGGACCGAAATCGTACCAGCGCCGTCCAACGGCCTGCGCAAACGCGACCACCACGGGCACTCCGCGCTCCTCGGCCAGGAACGCAAGGAACGACACGCTCTGCACGTACGACCCCGGCAGGGCCCGGCTGAAATCCAGTTGATGGACAATCGATTCGATCGGCGGGAGCCCGCCGCGATCGACAAACAGGCGCGCGTGGGCGTGGCTGTCCACCCTGAGCAGGCGGTCGGCAATGAGATCCCCCACCCCCCAGGTCACCATGGGTATGCCTTGTGCCAGTCGCTGCTGGGCAACGGCGCGCGCCACCTGATACGGAGAGATGACGTCGAGATCACCGGTGTAGATCGTGCCCCAGCCGTGGAGCACGCCGTCGCGCAGCGTCGCAAATCGCCACCAGTCCTCCCGAAACTGCGCGGCAGAAGGGTAGAGCGGATAGATGAGCACGCCGGGGAAGTCCAGTCCGCCGTCGCTGATGATCAGCGCAAGAAATTCGTCAAGACGCGCAGCGGCACGCGCGGCTCCGGCTGCCCCGGGACTGTCCGGGAGGACGTACACGGCCGTCCGGGATCCTAAGACCACCGTCCAGGGGACGACGTCCGGGGCGGCGGTCGCCGCGCCAGAGGCGGCCGGAATGCCGGCGCAAAGAGCGCATGCGACGGCACAGACAATTGTCAGGCGAATGAGAGGGGAATGGGCGACGGCTAGACCTTGAGGCCGTACTTACGCGCGAACTTCTGGACCCGACCTTCGGCGTCGACGAACTTCCGCTGCCCCGTGTAGAACGGATGGCACTTAGAACAGATCTCGACGCGGATATCCTTCTTGGTCGACCCGGTCATGAAAGTCTCACCGCACGCGCAGATGACGCGCGCCTGATGGTACTCTGGATGGATGCCGGTCTTCATGAATCGCTCCTCGTCAGGATACGACAACACGCGAGATTATAGCAGAGCAGCGGCTTTTGCGGTAGAGCGCGAGGCGGGCCGTCTTAGCGAAGATACTGCAGCGGGTTCACCGCGACGTCGTTGATGCGCACCTCAAAGTGCACGTGCGCGCCGGTGCACCAGCCCGTGCAGCCGACACGGGCGATCATCTCCCCGCGCTTGACCTTCTTCCCTGCGGCGACCAACAACTCCGAGGCATGACCGTAGATCGTCGTCAGGCCTCCCCCGTGATCGATGTAGACGACCTGGCCGTAGCCGTTTCTCCATCCAGAAAAACTCACGACGCCATCGCGGGTTGCATAGATCGGCGTGCCGTGGGGCGAGGCCAGGTCGACTCCGCCGTGATGCCGTTGGTACCGCCGCCAGCCGAACCGGGACGTGATCACTCCGCGGGTGGGCCACAGGAACGCGCGATCGGGACCCACTTCTGCCGGCGGCCTCGCGGCGCCCTTTCGCACTTCCTTTCCCGGTTCCAACACGGAGGCGTCCGCGTCCCGCCGCCCTGGGGATGGGGCCGTTTCGCGCTGCCTGGGCGCGGCCGGGCGGGTCACGATGACGAGGCGCTGACCGGGCGTGATCACATCTCCCTCGCGCAGATCATTGTGCGCCAGCACATCCTCGACCCGTGCACCGTATGCGGTGGCGATCCTCCAGAGGGTCTCGCCGGGAGCCACGACGTGCGCGACGGTCGCGACCGCGTCCTTGGGAGCGGATCCGATTTTCGCAGGCTTCGCCGGAGGAGCCTGCGGCCGCACGGCGGCCTTTGCCGGGCGAGCCGAAGGCTCAGAGGCCCCGTCTGCAGGGGTGTCCACAGGCGGAGTCGCTATGCGCGGACGGTCCACTCTGGCGCCCAGCGCGCGAAGGACAGAATTGGGGCTCAGCCGGTTCACTTCCGCGGGCGATTCCACCGGCACGCCGTACTGGCGCGCGATGCCCCACGTGCTGCTGCCGCTGACGATCGTGTGCATCTGCGGCCGCGGCGCAGATCCGGCTCTTGCCATGAGCGTGCGCGCTGCCAGCGCTCCGGCGCGCGCGCTGGCAATGTGCTCGAGGGCGCCTTGAGGAGAAGGCGCGACCGCGGTGAGCCGAAGCGCCGGCCGCGCCACAGCCGGGGAGAGCGATGTCGGCACCGATGCCGAGGACATCACGGCCACTCCAAATGGAGCAATGAGCGTGTAGGAGGCAAGAAACGCGATCGGTACGGCCGCTCTGCGCACGCAAACCTCCGTAACGGTCCGAGCTGGCAACAGCCACCGGCGTCGGGCTGCAGGGTCGGCGTCTTGAGTCTATGCTTCACGCACGCGCGGGCGGCGTGCGCGTCGCGCCCTACGGAATCCCTGGAAAGGTCAGCGTCGAAGGACGATCGCCGAGTTCGACACCCGTACGTTCGTTCCTGCCGATCGTCCGTTCGGCTCGACGAAAGTTTCTACTATGCCCCGTTCTCTTCCGAGCTCTTGACGATCGAGCGCAAGAAGGCGACGTTGTTGGCCGTCTTGCGCAGTCGATCCAGGATGAGCTCGGTCATGGCGACCGTGTCGAGCTGCTCCAGGCTCTTGCGCAGCACCCAGACCTTCCGCAGCTCCTCATCGGTGAGCAGCAGCTCCTCCCGACGCGTGCTGGACATCTTGATGTCGATCGCGGGGAACGTCCGGCGCTCCTGGAGCTTGCGGTTGAGATGCATCTCCATGTTGCCCGTCCCCTTGAACTCTTCATAGATCACGTCGTCCATCCGGCTCCCGGTATCGATGAGCGCGGTCGCGATAATCGTCAGGCTGCCGCCCTCCTCGATCTTCCGGGCCGCGCCGAAGAATCGCTTGGGGCGGTGCAAGGCCGCGGGATCGAGGCCACCGGACAGCGTGCGGCCGGACGGCGGGATGACCAGGTTGTTGGCCCGCGAGAAACGCGTCAGGCTATCGAGCAGGATGACGACATCCCGGCCTCCCTCCACCAGACGTTTGGCACGTTCGAGCACCAGGTCGGCAACCTGGATGTGCTCTTCAGGCGCACGATCGAAGGTGCTGGCCACGACCTCGGCCTCGACCGAGCGGCGCATATCGGTGACCTCTTCGGGGCGCTCGTCGAGCAGCAGCACCATGAGGTAGATCTCCGTGTGATTCTGGACGATCGACTGGCCGATCTTCTTGAGGATCGTCGTCTTTCCGGCCTTGGGCGGCGACACGATCATCCCACGCTGGCCCTTGCCGATCGGCGAGAAGAGATCAATGACCCGCACGGTCGGGTCTGACTCGGGAAGCTCGAGTTTGATCCGCTCGTGCGGGAAAACCGGCGTGAGCTGCTCGAATCCCGGGCGCGTGCGCGCCTGTTCGGGGTCGAGGCCGTTGACCGCCTCTACGCGGAGGAGGGCGAAATATTTCTCGTTGTCTTTGGGAGGCCGGACCTGGCCGAGCACTTCGTCGCCGACGCGCAGCCCGAAACGCTTGATCTGCGAGGGAGACACATAGATGTCTTCGCTGCCGGGCAGGTACCCGTTGGTGCGCAGGAAGCCATAGCCTTCGGGCATGATCTCAAGGATCCCGGCGCGGATCTCGAGGCCGGCGGCTTCGGTCTGCTTCTGGAGCACCCGCATGATCAGTTCCTGCTTCCTGAACCGGCGAAAGTTGGCGATGTTGAGTTCCTTGGCCAGGTCCTGGAGCTCGTTGAGGGTTTTGGACTCTAACTCAGCTATCGGCACGGAAGATCCACCTCTCTGGTGTATGCCCGACTAGACCCGAGATTTCCGGGCTTCAAGGTCGGCTTTCAATCGGCGGGCATCGGCCAAGAACCGTTCCAGCCCGACATCGGTCAGGGGGTGTTTGAAGAGTTGCTCCATCACCTTGAACGGCATCGTGACGATGTCCGCGCCGGCAAGCGCCGCCTCCACGATATGGATCGGGTGGCGCAGGCTTGCGGCCAGGACCTTCGTCTCGAACGAATAGTTGCGGAAGGCCGCGCAGATGTCGCGCACCACCTGCATCCCGTCCATCCCGGCGTCATCCAGACGTCCCACGAACGGGCTGACGAATGACGCGCCGCCCTTCGCGGCCAGCAGCGCCTGTGGCAGCGAGAAGACCAGCGTGACGTTCACCCGAATGCCTTTGGCCCGCAACGCCTTCAGCGCTTTGAGGCCTTCGGGTGTGATGGGAACCTTCACGAATACATTGGGCGCCCAGGTGGCGAAGTGCTCGCCCTCGCGAATCATGCCCTCGGCGTCCGCGGTCGTCGTCTCGACGCTGACCGGCCCTTTGACGAAACTCGTGATTTCTTCGATCAGGGCCCGGTGGTCTTTGTGCTCCTTGCCGACGAGCGTCGGATTCGTCGTCACCCCATCGAGGATGCCCCACGAATGGGCCGTGCGAATCTCCTCGACGCTGCCCGTATCCAGAAAGAACTGCATCCGCTTCACCGCCCCTGGACTTCGATATAGATGACCTCGCCCGCGTCGGTGGGCTTGAGCATGCGCAGCTGATCGCCGGGCCGCAGCTGCAGGAGCAGAACGGGACTGTCGTTGCGGTAGACTGCGTTGACGACCGCGACACGGTGCGAGCGGATCTGCCGGTTGCTATCCTCAACGACTACCACCGGAGGCGGCCCTCCGCGAACTTCCCGAAGCGTCGCGATGGTGTAGTCGTAGCGACCCTGCGCCTCCATCATGGCGTTGAGCGCGATGATCGCCTCGCCGCGGGTCGCGGTGCGCCCGGGCCTGAACGTGTTGTCGGCAAGCGGGACCACGAGCTTCCGCTCGATGGCGAGCACCACGTGTGGCCGGATCTCCGCAGGGATGTCGCGTGCGTCGGCGACCTGGAGCGGCTCGTTGGCTTTGCGGAGCGCATCGGCTTCCAGACCCAAGCCGCGGACGGCGAATGCCGCCAGGTCCCCCCGGGTAATGGGCTGGCTCGGCCTGAATGTGTTGTCCGGAAAGACCGGAATCAGCCCGCGTTGGAATCCGATCACCACCGTGGTCTGATTCTCCTTCGTGGTGTGCATGCCCACGAGCTCGTATCGGCCGGGTTTCACCGGCTGGTCGTTCTGATCGAGCTGCTTCCACCGCGTCTGATATGAGAGCGTCTGATTGGCGGCCAGAGGGAGCGGGCGTTCGTTCGGCTGGAACGGCCGGTTCAGTGACCACCGGGCGATCTCGTTGCCCTCCACGTCGCGAATGACGAAGTCGTGAAATTGAGTGGTGGCGTAGTCGAACCACGCGTCTTGGAGCCAGAAGACCTTCAGACCGGCCTTCGGCGCGACTTTGCCCTCATCGACGACTTCGACGGTCGAGCCATCGGCTTTCACGTCGACGATCCGAACCCGGGCCACGAGATCGCGCGTGACGCCCTGCTGAGTGCGATTTTCGACATAGAGCTCGCCTTCGTAGCCTACTTTGAGCCCCTCGCGCTCGCCGAGCTTGATGCGGTGACGGCCGCGCTCGCCAGCCATGATTTCGGTCTCGCGGCCGGGTCCCACGTTGGCGATGGTGAGCGTGAGCTCGATCTCCTCGGCGGGGGCATACGAAGCCTTGTTGGTCGACAGGGTGTAGAGGACGGTGCCCTTCTTCACTTCAACCTTCCGCGCGGACACGGTGCCGAGTGTCGTCGCCGCCGCGACGGCCGCGCGATCTGCCGGTGGGATCTGATCCACGTCCCTGAAGTCCGGCTGCCTGCCGCTCGACGGAATGCCCACCATTCGTCCTAGGAACTGCGCCATGCTCAGACGGGTGAGCGGTTCGTCCGGTGCCAACCGGCCGTCGGGAAGCCGGGTGACGATGCCCTTGGCCGCCAGGCGTTCCGCGGCCCGCCGTGCCGGATGATTGGTCATGTCGTTGAAGATCTGGGCAGCGGCCGGGGCCGCCACGAAGCATATCACCGCGATGACCGCGGCTACGCGCGCGCGAATGGTCATGCTCAAGACGCCTCCTTCGGTGTAACTGCCTGCGTGCAGGCCGAACTGTTATTTGACATCATTGCCCATATGGGTCATGCATCGCCTGGGACGCGGCCCCGATATGTTTTCGCTTTGAGCAGAGCCGAGGATGGTGGGCAGCCAACGCGATCGGGCCGCCAGTTGCGATCTACGGATATTCGTATCATACCACAGGCGGACGATGCAAGAGTCGAGCGTCAAGCGCGGCGCGCTACATGCGGTCGGGCGCCGAGACCCCGAGCAGCCCGAGGGTGCGACGGAGTACGATCCGCGTGGCGTCGACCAGGGCCAGACGGCCGGTGGTCAAGGAGGCATCGTCGGTCAGCACCCGGCA
>JBOGSE010001018.1:0-1111 GCA_050694895.1 bacterium
CGTCAAAGACTACCTGAAAGAGCAGGAACGGGTCCGGGTGAAGATCCTCGGCCTCAACGAGAGGGGCAAGCTCGACCTTTCGGTCAAACAGGCGCTCTCGCCGGAGGAACGGCAGGCCCGTGTCCGCTCGCGCGCCTCATTCGAAGACAAGCTGAAGGCGTTCATGAAGGAAAGCGAAGAGCGGCTCCTCGACCTCAAGCGCAACACCGAAGCCAAACGCGGCGGCCGGCGGAAGAAGTAGCCTACCCCCGCCCGGCGGGCGTCCCGACCACCGGCACGGCATCCGTCATCTGACAGCGCCTTTGAGTGAAGACTTATCGGTCGTCGCGATCTGCCCTCGTCGTCACCGGGGCCTACTTCATTGCCGTGGCCCTAATCCTCGGCGATTTGGCCTGGGTCGTCCTGAGGCGATTCCCTCAGCATCTGTTCTTTCTCGGACTGCTGACCGCCAGCGCGATCTTACCATCAAGGCGGACTCGTGGACGCGTACGGTCCTGTGGACGACTTCGTAGACTTTGTCGGCAGGGTAAGAGCCGCCAACCCGGCCGTCTCTGTGCACACGACAACCCCGGAGTCATGAAGGGGCTACTCGATCCCCAGCAGCGACATGACGTCTTCGAACGTGCGCCAGGTGATGTCGTCCCGCTCCAGCGCCCGTGAACGCTCGGGAACCTCGGTCTTCTCATCCAGCTCTTCAAGAAGTCCGTCCATGCGCTCGAGGCGGTGGCGCACGCCGGCGATCTCTGGCGCCGTGGACGCCGGAGGGAGCGTGGTGCGGATCTGCTCGAGCACGTCACACTCGATCTTGCGGGCCAACTGGTCCATTTCCTGCGCTTCGATCCGCGAGTAGGCCACCAGGCCCCGCCGCTCCTCCAGGGCGCCGATCGCCATCTCTCGCAGGCGCTTGAGAAGCGGGTCTGCCTCAGGCCCCATCGGCGGTCCCGTCCGCTCCCGCGGCTCCGCCCAACGAGGCGGCCGGGCGCACCTCCTGGTCGCGATACTGCAGCTGGTAGAGCTTGGTATAGACGCCGTTGCGGGCGAGCAGCTCGCGATGCGAGCCTTCCTCGACGAGACGGCCCTTGTGAATGACCAGAATGCGGTCGACGTGCTG
>JBOGSE010001019.1:0-4236 GCA_050694895.1 bacterium
GCCGCGCGCGCGATCGGCTGCGCCAACATCCGCATCATGGTGCGGCACATCCTGCCCAACACGATCGCGCCGATCATCGTCCTTGGAACGCTGGGCATCGCCGGAGCGGTCATTGCGGCAGCCGCGCTGAGTTATCTGGGACTCGGCGCGCAGCCGCCGACCCCGGAGTGGGGGGCGTTGCTCTCCGAAGGACGCAACTATCTGCGCCAGGCCTGGTGGATCACGACCTTCCCGGGGCTGGCCATCATGCTCGCCGTGCTGTCCATCAATCTGCTGGGCGACGGCCTGCGCGACGCGCTCGATCCTCGGCTGCGCTACTGAGGCCGCCTCACGTGCCCGACAGCCACGAACCGCGCGAGGCCGGTCGCTCGTGAGCACGCTGCGATGGGGCGTCCTGGGGGTCGCCAATATCGCCGTGCGGGCGGTCATTCCGGCGATCCAGCGCGCCAGACGGAGCAGTCTCGTCGCGATCGCCAGCCGCGACGGCGCGCGCACCCGGGACGCCGGCAGCCGGTTCGACATCCCGCACGCGTACGGCTCGTACGAGACTCTGCTGGCAGATCCGGACGTGGGGGCAGTGTACATCCCGCTGCCCAACTCGATGCACCGCGACTGGACCATTCGCTGCGCCGAAGCGGGCAAGCACGTGCTCTGCGAGAAACCGCTCGCCCTGACCGCGGGGGCATGCGAGGAGATGATCGCGGCCGCTCAGAGGCACCGCGTCGCGCTCATGGAAGCGTTCATGTACCGATTCCATCCCCGAACCGAGCGCGTCGCCCAGTTGATCGCCGAAGGCGCCATCGGCGAACCGCGGCTCGTTCGCGCGTCGTTCACGTTCGCGGTGCGCGATCCAAAGAACATTCGCCTCCAGGCAGACTTGGGCGGCGGCGCGCTCTACGACGTGGGATGTTACGGCATCAACGTCAGCCGGATGATCCTGGGTGAGCCTCGGGAGGCTTTTGCGCGCGGACACACCGGAGCCGGCGGGGTCGATGAAATCACCGGGGCGATGCTGCGGTTCGACGGCGACCGGCTGGCCATCATCGACTGCGCGCTGCGCCTAGCGCGGCGCGAGGAATACGAGGTTGTCGGCACCGAGGGCCGGCTCACCGTGCCCGTCGCGTTCTTGCCGGGGGTCGCCGACGCGGAGATCCACCTCGTCCGCGGCACAGAGCACTCCACGATCAGCGTCCCCGGCGTCGACGAGTACCAGTGCATGGTGGAGCACTTCGAGGACATAGTCCTCTCGGGCGCTCCCATGCGTCTCCCTCCCAGCGACGCGGTCGCCAACATCAGGGTGATCGAAGCGCTGCTCACATCGATGCGTTCCGGACACGTGGAACGGCTCTCCTAACACCGTCCGACAGACTCTACCGGAGGGCGCCCCCGGCCCGGCGGGGAATCCTTACACAATGACCGCCGGTCCGCCCTTGTGGAAAGGCACCCGCGGCGAGTGGTGGGTGGTCGGGCAGGCAATGCTGATGGCCGCCGTTCTTTTCGCGCCCGCGGCATGGCGGTGGAGCGGGCCGTCACGCGCGGTGTGGGTGGTGCCCGGGGTTCTCTTCGTTGTCGCCGGGCTGGGCCTGGCTGCGGGCGCCATGCGTGATCTCGGCGCAAGTTTGTCGACCTTTCCCAAGCCGCGCCGTCGCGCCGTCCTCGTCGAGACCGGCGTGTATGCGCGCACCCGACACCCGATGTACGGGGGCCTGATCATCGCCGCGGTGGGCTGGGCCCTGTGGCGAATGAGCGCGCTGCTCCTGTTGCTCGCGGCGGTGCTGGCGTTGTACATGAACCTCAAAGCCGGGCGGGAGGAGAGATTTCTTGTCCAGCGCTTCCCCGAGTACGCGTCGTACCGGGCGCGCACGCACCGCCTGATCCCGCGGCTCTTCTAGGACCGCGGCTAGGCGTGTACTATCACCGCAGGAGGGTGGTTCCAGTGGCTGACGCGTACAGCATGGTGATCGAAGGCAAGCAGGTCCCCGCCCTGAGCGGCAAGACCTTCGAAGTCCGCAACCCAGCCAACTGGGATGAGGTCGTCGGCAAAGCGCCGCAGGGCGGGAGGGAGGACGTGCGCCGCGCGGCGGAGGCCGCCCATCGCGCACTGGAAGAAACGTGGTGGTCGCGCATCCATGAATCGCGCCGGCGCGGGCGCGTGCTGCAGAAATACGTCGAGCTGGTCGAATCGCACAAAAGTGATCTCGCGAAACTTCTGACACGCGAGCAGGGTAAGATCTACGCCGAATCGGTCGGCGAGCTCGACAGCCTGATCAACACGTTCGAGTACTACTCAGGATACGGCGGCAAGATCGCTGGCGAGGTGAAGTACGTCAGGGACGGCGACAGTGTCATCAAGGTCGAAACGCGCAAGCAGCCCATCGGGATCTGCGGGGCGATTCTCCCGTTCAACTTCCCGGTCTCACTCTACGCCTGGAAGGTGGCACCCGCGCTGATGGCCGGCAACGCGGTCATCATCAAGCCCGCGGGGTCAACGCCGCTCATCGATATCCGGCTCACCGCGTTGCTCGCGGAGGCCGGCGTGCCGGCCGGCATCGCCAGCGTTGTGACAGGACCCGCCTCGACCGTCGGCGACGAGATGGTCGCCCATCCCCTCATCCGGAAGATTGCGTTTACCGGCTCGACCGAGGTCGGCAAACTCGTCTATGCCGGGGCGACGCAGCGGCTCAAGCACGTGACGCTCGAACTGGGCGGGAGCGATCCCACCGTGGTCTGCGATGACGCCAACCTCGAGCTCGCCGCGGAGACGATCGTGCGCTCAGGCCGGTTCCGCAACTGCGGCCAGTCGTGCACGTCGGTCAAGCGGCTCTATGTGTTCGCCGGCGTCTACGACCGTTTTCTCGACCTGTTGGTGGACCAGACGCGGCGGCTGCGCGTGGGTAATGGGCTCGATCCATCGACCGACATGGGGCCTCTCCACAACGCCAGAGGCCGGGAGGATGTCGAGCGTTTCGTGGATGACGCTACGCGCGTGGGTGCGACCGTGGCGGCAGGCGGACAGCGCCCGAGCGGGCAGCAGTATGCTCACGGGTACTTCTATGAGCCGACCATTCTGGCCGACGTGCCCGACCGCGCTGCGATCTGGCACGAGGAGTGCTTCGGCCCGGTGCTGCCGGTCAAGAAGGTGTCCACGCTCGAGGAGGCCATCAAGGAAGCCAACTCGACGCCGTTTGGCCTCGGCGCGGGAGTTTGGACGGAGAGCGACCGGCGTATCGAGTCATTCGTGGCGGGCATCGAATCGGGAATTGTCTGGGTGAACTACAAGCCCTTGTCCGTCCCCGAGACCCCGTTCGGCGGCGTGAAGGACAGCGGCATCGGACGCGAGCTAGGCGCGGAAGGCCTTGCCGAGTTCATCGAGACGAAGTCGATCAGGACGTACGTCGGGAAGGCCTGATCTAGAATCCCGCGCGATCGCGTTCGGGCCAGGACAACTCAGTATCCTGAGAACTCTTCGGTGCGGAGTCGGTCCTCTTCGACTCCCGCCTGCATGAGTGCCAGCCTGACCCCCTCCACCATCCTCGGGGGGCCTGCAGCGTAGAACACGTGCTGGTCGAGGTCTTCGAGCGTCTCGCGGAGGAAAGCGGCATCAACGTACCCTGTCCGGCCTGTCCACCCCGGCGTCGCGGCCTCGGGCCTGCTGATGGTGGGAATGAACCGAAAGTTCGGATTTTCCCTTCCCCAGCCGCGGAGTTCGTCCAGGAACGGCGCCTCCTGCGGCGTGCGGTTCGAGTACACGAGCGTCAGCCTGTACGGCAGTCTCTGCTCGGTGGCGTGCTTGATCATGCTGCGAAAGGGCGTAATGCCAATGCCGCCGGCGATGAGGACAATGGGGTTGGCCGCATCCTGGGGAAGCGTGAACGAGCCCAGCGGACCGCGGAAGGTGACCCTGGTGCCTAGCGGGATCTCCGCGAGCGTACGCTTGAAGGCGCTCGCCCTCATCCGTGTCGCGATGAGAATGAACGGATCTCGTGGCGACGAGGCGATGGAGAACTGTCGCGTGTTGCCCTCCTCGTCCTGGTAGAGCGGATTGGGAATCGTCACGGTATTATACTGCCCGGGCTTGAACGGGAATCTCTGCCCTTCCAGGTCGAACGCAAAGCCCATCGTCCCTTGAGCCACTGGTTGCCGGTCTCTTAGTGGAAGCGAGAGTTTCAGCATCGTACGAACCCTTCCCCTGTCGTTCGGGCGGGAGGTGAGCCTTCTTGTACTCGTCGCGCCCAC
>JBOGSE010001020.1:0-2740 GCA_050694895.1 bacterium
CGGCGGGCGAGGAAGGCGCTCCACAGGATGGCCCCCGCACTCACCAGGCCGCCAAGCACGAACAGCGCGGCCTGCGCAAAGAACCGGGTGCGAAAGACCCCGGCGAAGCCCAGGTCCTGGAACCAGAGCCAGTCCGTGTAGAACGCCAAAGTTGTTGGACCACCCCAGAAGAGCACCAGGAAGAGCAACAGAATCAGGTTTCGTATCAGGTTTCGTCTGATCATCTATTCCCTTCCGATGTTGGGCAACCCGTCGTTCACGAGGGCTATTCAGACGTCGGCCGGTTTCCAGCATCTCGCGAGGCTCGTCCTCTGTTCTCGTTTCGATGGGCCCTCAGTTGTTCCTCCTCCTCCACCCTCCGAGTGACGTTCCCTCTGAGCGTAGCGCCGAAGGGCGAGCACAGGGCAACAGCCCACGAGTCCGGTCGATACGAAGTAGAGCCCGAGAAGCACGAGCACCACCTGGATCGAGGACTGACCTTGCAGCCAGGAGAACCCGGGGTTGGCAAAGCCCAGATTGCCGAAGACCAGGCCCACCACGATGCGGATGAATCGCTCGGCATGATCGATGTTGTTTGCCATCGGCCCCCACCTCACACCACCGCAAGCAAAGCGGTCCAGCGCTCGAGGAGCGCTGGACCGCCGCGCGACTCCCTTGCCCTGGCCTCGCGCCGCCTTCCAGTTCGTTACGTGATGATCACGGACCAGTCTACTCCGAGCCCGTCGCCTCCTCAGCCGATGCGACCACACGCGCCAGGCCCCGGTTGCGGATGAGAGAGGCCACGACCGCCACCGCCAGGACGACGCCGATGACCCCCAGCGAGGCCGCAATCGGGATCTTGTAGACATTGCTGATCAGCATCTTGATGCCGACGAACACCAGCACGAGGCCGAGCCCGTGGCGCAGATAGTGGAACAGATCCATGACGCCCGATAGGACGAAGTAGAGCGCGCGCAGTCCCAGAATGGCAAAGACGTTCGAGGTGTAGACGATGAACGGGTCGCGCGTAATGGCGATCACAGCCGGGATCGAATCGACGGCGAAGACAAGGTCCGTCGTCTCAACCACCGCGAGGACGCCGAGCAGCGGCGTGGCGAACCGTTGCCCCTGCCGCATGACAAAGAACCGGTGGCCTTCGAACTGGTCGCTGATCGGCATGCGGCGGCGCAGGAGCCTCAGCACCGGGTTCTTCTCCGGGTGGATCGAGACCTCGTCCTTCGTCAGCATCTTCCACCCGGTGAAGACCAGGAGCGCGCCGAAAACGTAGATGATCCAGTGGAAGTAGTGGAGCAAGGTCAGACCGGCGGCGATGAAGATGACCCGCATGATCAGTGCGCCCAGGATGCCCCAGAAGAGCACTCGGTGTTGGTAGGCCGCGGGACCGCGAAGTACGTAAAGATCATCAGGAAGACGAAGATGTTGTCCACGCTGAGGGATTTCTCGAGCAGGTACGCCGCGAAGTACTCAAGGGCGGCCTCTGGTCACGATAACGCGCTCCCCCGTCTTCGTGCTGAGGTCGGTGTGGAGACTCACCACCCCGCACCCCGTGACCCGAGTGACCACGGCTTCCAGGGCTGGCCGTGACGCCTCCAGGAGCTCGTTGCGCATCTGCTTGACCAGCTTCCGGCCGTCCGGCGTCTGCAGCAGCACTCGTTCTGCGGGCGTCAGCACGTTTTTCAGCCTAACGAGGATCAGGTCACCCAGAACATAGCTCTTGGCCTCTTCTGGGCCGCGGCCCATCTGGTCGCGCTGGAACTGCATCATCGCCTCGCTAAGCTCGGCCTCGAGCTGCCCTTTGAGTTTTCGTGTTGCGTGCTCTCCCCGGTTCGTCATAGTGGATGGGATAATGCTTCGAGTCTCTCGGACAGGGGAGTCTCCGGGACCGGGCGTGCCGTTTCTTCCGCGGGCTGACCCATTTGACCCTCCTCGCTTTCCGTGGAAGGCGCGCACATATGTCGCAGACCATGGTCAGGTCAGTCGCCGCCACGCGCGTGATAATGTGCGCGCCCCCACATAAGAAGAAACGGCGGCCCGCATTACGCTGGACCGCCGCACGACTGCCTGTATCGGCCACCGTACAGCCTTCCAAAAACATGTTAACATTTCGTTGGCCTACCCACGAGTCCCTGCAGTCCTCTAACACCCTCGGCCCGACCGGGCCATCTCAGGGCCCAGAAGGAGGCGACCAGACCTCTGCGCCCCGGATCGCAGCGAGGGCCCCTCCGCGTGCTCCAGATGGTCCTGTTCGCGTCGCTCACAGGCTGCCGATGGGGCGAGCAGGTCGCGCTGCGCACCGAGGAGGACGTGGACTTCCGGCGGAACCGGCTCCGTCATGAGCCCAATCGTACGCCGCATCCTCCGGGCCGTGCCCTGGCAGGAAGGCTACGTGTTCTCACCAGACCGCGGAGAGACCCCCATCGGCGACGGCTCATGGCTGAAGCGCCAATGGCGGAAGGCACAGGTACGGGCAAACATCCGCAGACCCATTCGCTGGCACGATCTCCGACACCAGTTCGTCAGCCTCCTGATCGCGGCAGCAAAGGACGTGAAATACATCGCCCAGCAGGCCGGGCATGCTTCGGCGGGCTTCACCTTGGACCGCTACGGCCATCTCTTCGAGACCATCACGCCGACGCACGCAGAGTGGCCGGACGACCTCCTCTGGACCCCTGGCGAGGACCCCATGTGCACAATTTGTGCACAAAAAGAGGAGGACGCGGGAGGAAACCCGCGTCCGATA
>JBOGSE010001021.1:0-1198 GCA_050694895.1 bacterium
TCTGCTGACCTATCTCGAGGCCTGGGCCCCGTATCTGCGCGCCTGGCCGGTCGCGGTTGAGATCAGGCACGCCGACTGGCTGTACCGCAAGAACCGGGAGACCTTTTTGGGATTCCTCCGCGAGCACGGGCTGGCGTATGTCATTCCCGACATGGTGCAGGCGCGGTATCTGCCCCCGCCGGACGTCGAAGTGACGGCGAACTGGTCGGTGATCCGCTTCCACGGCCGGAACGCCGCCATGCTGGAGCGGCGCGCGCCAACCGAGCGCGTCTATGATTATCAGTACTCACCGGAGGAATTGCAGCAGTGGTCGGACACGGCGCGTGAGCTCGCCGACCGTGTCGGCTCGCTGTACCTCATGTTCAACAACCACGCGCGCGGCCAGGGGGCGCAGAACGGGCGCGAGTTGATGGATCTGCTCGGCGTCAGTCAATCCCTGTCCAGCGGGTGATCCACCACCCTATCGACATTGCATCGTCCGCAACAACGTCTCATGCCCAAGGAACGCCTGACGCGCTTGCTCGCGAGACCAGTTCCATGTGCGCCAATCACGCTCGCGAAGATGCCCCCACCTCTCCACAATCCGCGACGCGACAAGACACCGACCGCCCCCAGACAGCGCCTCTGCGGTGTCGAGGAGCACCGGGAGCGCATCCGCGCTCAGGCTCGTCGCGTACTCGATGTCGAGCCCGCGGCCAGACCTGAGGCGTGCGGCGTTGATAGAGACGATGAAGACATCTGGATTGATCGCATGCAGGATCACCACTGTCAGGAACGCCGCGGCGAGCGCCCCGACCGCGAACCAGGCACGCCGGCCGCGAAGCACCGTCGCCACAAACCAGATGAAGACCACGGCCAGCCACGCCATGATCGCCGTGACGTAGAAGCGCAGTTCGGTCAGGCCGTAGGCACTCACGTAGAGCCGCAACCGCTGGGCTGCTGAGCCCATGATCACGAACAGCAACGCGACGAGTACGCCCTCCAGGACCCGGAAGCGGCGCCGGTGTCCGGCCGTCGCCACCGCCTGATTCTTGAGCAGTCCATCGGCGACGAGGAGGAGCGGCAGGACCAGAGCAGCGACCACGGCCAGCTGAAAGAACCCCGATCGCGCGTATTCGGCATACGTCAGGCCAGGCACCACACGAACGAGCGCGGCACCCCCGAAGAAATACCTCACCTGGACCAACACGAATGCCAG
>JBOGSE010001022.1:0-9578 GCA_050694895.1 bacterium
CGGCCACGGGCGCGTGGTCGACTTCAAGAACACGGTCATCATCATGACCAGCAATCTGGGCAGCCGGCACCTGCAGGGAGTGGAGGCCAAAGACGCTCCGGCGTTCGAGATGGCCCGGGTGCTGGTACTGGGCGAGCTCCGGAAGGCGATGCGCCCCGAGTTCCTCAACCGCATCGATGAGATCATCGTGTTCCGGCCGCTCTCGGAGGACCAGCTCTCCGAGATCGTCGGCCTGCAGATCAAGGGGCTCGCCGCGCGCCTGACGGCACAGGGGATCGGGATCGAGGTCGCCGATGCGGCCAGACGGCACCTGGCCAGGGAAGGCTACAGTCCCGACTTTGGGGCGAGGCCGCTGCGCCGGCTCATCCAGAGAGAGATCGAGAACGCGATCGCGCGCAAGATCCTGGCGGGCGAGATCAAATCCGGCGAAACCGTGACCGTAGATCTGGAGGGCGACCGGCTGGTGTTCGTGCAGCGCGCGGCGGCTGAAGTCTCCTAGGGTTTCTTCCTTCTATATAATAGAGGACGCCTGTAACCTGAGGAGGTGAGGGCGATCCTCGAAGTCATCGTGTTTGTGAGTGGTGGCGTCTTGCTCGCGCTGGAGATCATCGCCAGCCGTGTCCTCGCGCCGTACTTCGGCAACTCGATCTATGTCTGGGGAAGCCTGATCGGCGTGTTTCTCGCGGCCCTGAGCCTCGGGTATGCGACCGGCGGGCGCCTGGCCGATCGCTATCCCTCACCGGGGCTGTTCTCGGGGATCGTGTTCCTCGCCGGCCTCCTCACCGTTCCCATCCCCCTGCTCGCCCCGCCGGTGCTCGATGCGATTGCTCGGGCCGACCTCGGCCCGCAGCTCAATCCGCTGGCTGGTGCGGTGACCCTCTTCGTCGTCCCGAGCATCATCATGGGCATGGTGTCCCCGTTCGCCGTGCGTCTGCGCGCTCGGGCCGTGATTACGATGGGGCAGACCGCCGGATCGCTCTACGCCATCAGCACCGTGGGGTCGATCGTCGGGACACTGCTCACGTCCTTCGTGTTGATCAATTACCTTGGTGTCCGCGCGATCATCACGCTGATGGGATTCGTGCTCATGGGCATGGCGGTGCTCGGGTGGCTGGCCTCCCGCCGTCTGTCTGCCGGCGCCGCGGGAGCCGCGCTGGCGGTGCTCCTGGCGACCGGCGTGGCCCGATCCGCGGCGGCGACGGCGCCGACCGTCGTCTACGCGCGCGATACGGTGTATCACCGCATCACCGTGACCGACGAGGGCACGATTCGATACCTGAAGCTGGACAACTACTGGCAGAGCGCGCTTGACCGCGAGCGGCCGCGGCGCACCGTCTTCGCCTATGTGGACTATCTGCACCTCCCGCTGCTCTTTGTCCCGCAGCCGAGGCGAGTGTTGCTCGTGGGACTCGGTGGCGGGACGATCCCGGCACGCTATGTCACCGACTACCCCGGCGTGGTGATGGAAGTCGTCGAGATCGACCCCGCGGTTGTCGACACGGCCCGGCGGTTTTTCGACGTCAAGCAGAGCGACCGGCTGCACATCGCCAGCCGCGACGGCCGCCTGCATCTCCGGCAGAGCCGCGGGGGTCACGACGTCATCCTCACCGATGCGTACCTCATCGATACGATTCCCTTTCACCTGGCCACGCGCGAGTTCTTCGCGCTGGCACGATCCCGGCTGGCCCCCGGGGGTGTGGTGGCCTCCAACATCATCGGCGCGTTGGACGGGCCGAGCAGCCGTCTGTTCCGCGCGATTTACAAGACCATCAGCCAAGTGTTCCCGACGGTGTACGTGTTCCCGGTTGACTTCGGTCAATGGGGTTCCCCCGCATCGGTGCGCAACATCATCCTGATCGGCACCGACGCGCCACGGGTGTCCGCGGACGAGATCCGCCGGCGGGCGCAGGCACTGGTCGGGGGGCGCACGGTCGCGATCGACCGCTTCATCGAAGCCGCAGAGAGCCTATACGTGACCCCCGTGAAGACCGGCGATGTCCCCGTCCTCACAGACGACTTCGCGCCGGTCGACGCCCTGATACCGACTCGATAGCCAACAAGTTGGGCACATCTTCTATGCAGCGACAGACCCTGCCGGCTGGAGGGGAGGCTTTGGCACCGTGCCGGTGCTGAAGATCGTCCTCGGGGACGTCGTCCGCATGCGCAAAACCCATCCCTGCGGGAGCGATCAATGGGAGGTTGTCCGGCTGGGTGCAGACATCGGCATCCGGTGTCTGAAGTGCGGCCGGCGAGTGCTGATGCCGCGCGTGAAGTTCGAGCGGCGGATCCGCGGGTTTATCAAGCGTGGTGAGGGCGTGGAGGCTCCGGAGCAGCAGAATGGTCACTGAGATCTGGCGCCGCCTCCTGGATGGTTTCCGGGAGGATGGCGCCCTCTACTCCTGGGCCGTGTTTCTGGCCGGGGTGGCCGGCTTGGTCGCGATCTCACCGGCATCTTCCTGGCCACCGACGCCAATGGTCGTCACCCTGTCGATGGTCGCCGTAGCGGCGACCGCCCTGATGGTCCCCATGCCCGCCGGCGGATACCTCACCCTCGGCTCGTCCGTGGCCGCGGCCGGCCTCGTGCTGCTCGGTGGGCCGGCAACAGCCCTGGCCATGGGCATCGGGTTCTTCTTTGGCAACGGGATGCTGCACCGGCGTCCGTTTATCGTGATCCTCTCGAATACCGGGCAGGCGGTGCTGTCCACGCTGGTCGCCCGGGGCCTGGCCTACGCGGTCATTCCCGCCGGGAGCCCATGGGCGCAGCCAATATTACGGGGCGCCCCCGAGATGCGCTTTGCCCTGGCGATGGCTTCGGCGGCCTTCGGCTACATGTTCGTTTCCTCGATGCTCGTCAGCTTGGGTCTCGCGCTGCGGAGGCGGACGTCGTTCGTCGATGTCCTGGGTGGCAACATCGCCCTCCAGATGGTGCACACGTTTGTACTGTTCGTGCTGGGGACGGTCGCGGCGCTGGTCATCACGGGCGGGTTTCCGTTCGCGGTGCTGCTCATCACGATCCCTGTGGCTATGATCAGCGTGACGTTGCTCGTCTATGCGAATCGCCGCCGCGAAGCGGAAGAACTTGAAGTAATGTACGCCACGGCGGGGGAGATGGTTCGCAATCTGGCCGTGGATGAGATCATCAATACGGTCGCCGCGGGCGTCGAGCGGCTCGTCCCCTCGGATATCTCGATCATCTACCTGCGTCCACCGGATCAGCCGCGGCCGCGCGTCGCGCACTACCGCGGCCCCGGCGGGATCGAAGAGCGTGTCAGGCAGCACGACCCCGACGGTCTGGCGGCGCACGTGCTCCGCACAGGCCGGCCGGTGCGCGTCGATGACTACGAGCGTGAGCCACGGCGGAGCCAGCACGCCGAGGCGGTGTTCGGGCGTGGAGCCGTTCGATCGGCGCTGGTGGTACCGATCGCGGCGGGCGGCGAGGTCTGGGGAGCGATCGTGCTGGCCAGAGGCACCCGAGCCTACTACACGCCGCGCATGGAGCGGCTGGTCACCACGCTCGCCGGTCAGACCGGGCTCGCGGTGCGAAACGCGCACCTCTTCCACGAGACCCGGCACCAGATGGAGCGCTCGGCGACACTTCAGCGATTGAGTCTACAGGTCGGAACGACGCTCGATCCCGACGAGACCTGCCGTTTTCTGGTCATGCAGGCGGTCGAGAGCCTCGAAGCACGGTACGGCTTTCTGGCCCTCATTGATGAGCAGACCCGGGAACTGTACGGTCGGGCTGCGATCGGCGTCGATCCCGCGGGTTTTCTGCAGTTGCGCGCGCGGCTTGACAGCGACAGCGGCCCGCTGCAGGAAGCCCTCCGCGCGGTTCGCGAGCAGCGCCCGATCGCCGGTGACGATCTGCAGGGGCCCATCGGTCCCGCCGAGGCACTGGGCCTGCGCGACGGCCACTGCGCGCTCACCGTCCCCCTGATCCGGCAGGGTCAGCCGTTGGGCGCCATGACGGTGGTGCGCACCGACCGCAAGCTGTTCGGCGAGGCGGACATCGGGTTGCTCGAAGCCATTACCTCGCGCGGCGCGGTCGCCATTGAGAATTCACGGCTCCACACCGATGCCCACGCACAGCTCCGCCGGCTGGAGGCTGTCATCGAGACCTCGCGGCGCCTGCGTACCGCGAATGGCCTGCGTGACGTGTTTGCACTGATCGCCGAGGGGACCCGCGACGTCTTGGGCGCCGATCGGTGCGTGCTCGTGGTGTGGAATGGGCAGGGGCAGGTTGCGGACACGCTCGCCTCGGGCGGCTCAGACGCATTCGCGCGCGCCGTTGGGGATCGGATCCAAGGGTCGTTGGGGCGCGCGGTGGCCGGTGCGACAGCCCCACTCGTCTCCGCAGACTTCTCCATGGACGCGCGTATCGGCCAGATCCCGGAGGCGCCAGGCAGCGGGCAGGTCAAGTCGGGGGTGTTCTTCCCTCTCCGCTCACAGGGTGAGCTCGTCGGCGTGCTGGCGTTCTTCAACGGGCGAGCGGGCAACTATTCCTCCGACGCGCTGCGGTTGGCAGAGTCCCTCGCCGACCAGCTCGCCGTCGCGGTAAAGAACACGGCCGTGACCGAGCAGACCGAGCAACGCCGGGATGAAGCGGCGCTGCTGAACCGGATCGTCGGGGCGGTCAACGCGTCACTGGATCTGGACGAGGTGTTTCGCACCGCGGTCGTCGAGCTCGCAGGCGCGACCGGCGTGCCCTACGTCAGCATTTACCGCATCGAGGGCGCGTCGTTCCGTCTGGCCGCGCGGTTTGGCGCCTCGGAGGCGGCCGCGGAGCTGCCGGTCGGGTCGGGGATGATGGGACGGGTGGCGCGCACCGGGCGGCCGGAATTCGTCGCCAATCTGCGCGACGATCCCGATGACGCCGGCAGCGGGTTCGACGTGGTGAACCGCGCCGCTGCGCCGATTACGCTCGACGGCACCGTCACCGGCGTCATGACGATCGAAGGGACGAGCATGCGCCCCCTCACGCCCCGCATGTACGAGCTGTTGGTCGCGCTCGGTCAGCAGGTGAGCGTGGCGGTGCGCAACGCGTCCTTCTACCAGGAGCTGCGCAAGGCGCACGACGAGTTGCAGGTGCTCTACGAAGCCGCGCGATCGGTCAGTGGCACCCTCGATCTCCGCACGGTCCTGGACAGCCTGGTGTCGGTGACCTGCAAGGCGTTTGGGTACGACAATGGGGCGCTGCTGATGGTCGATCCCGAGTCGGGCGATCTCACCGTGGAGGCGTCGTACGGTCAGACCGAGCCGCTCGTCGGCAAGCGTGTGCCCTCTGGGGTGGGCATCACCGGCTGGGTGGCCCGAACCGGGACGCCGCTGGTCGTGGACGACGTGCGCCAGGATTCCCGCTACGACCAGTTCGACGCGCGAACGCGATCCGAGCTGGCCGTCCCACTCATCGCGGAAGGCAAGGTCCTGGGGGTGTTCAACGTCGAGAGCGCCAGGCTGGCCGCGTTCGGATCTCGGGACCTGCACATGTTGATGACCCTGGCGTCGTACGCGGTCATCGCCATCCAGAACGCTCACCTGTACGAGCAGGCGCAGCGGCTGGCGATCACGGATGGGCTGACCGAGCTCCACAATCACCGGTATCTCTTTGATGCGCTCGACCGGCTGCTCGAGCGAGCCCGCCGCGACACTCAACCGCTCTCGCTGATCATGCTCGAGATCGATAACTTCAAGCGCTTTAATGACACGTATGGCCACCAGCAGGGCGATGAGGTGCTGCGCACGATCTCCATGCTGCTGCGGCGTGGAAGCCGGCCCTCGGACATCGTGGCGCGGCACGGCGGCGATGAGTTCATGGTCGTGCTGCCGGGGACCAGCAAGACCCCGGCACAGGAGACCGCCGAGCGTCTCCGCCGCGCCGTGGAAGCCTACCCGCTCATCCTTGCCGGTGACGTCGTGACCGCGGTCACGCTGAGCGTCGGCGTCGCCACATTCCCGCAGGATGGCCACACCGTCGACACGCTGGTCGAGGCCGTTGACCGCGCGCAGTACACGGCCAAGCGCTCTGGAGGCAACAAGGTTCACGTCGCCCACGGATCCTGACGCCGCAGGCAGCGCGCACGCATCCATCGAATCCGCCGCAGGTGAGCCTCGCGCTTGGCCTCGTCGGCCTTCCCAACGCCGGAAAGTCCACGCTGTTCAATGCGTTGACACGCGGAAGCGCCGTGGTCGCTCCGTATCCGTTTACCACCATCGATCCGAATCTTGGTCAGGTCGTCGTGCCTGACGAGCGGCTCGCCGCGGTGGCCGGCGTGGTTCGACCCCGGCGGGTGGTTCCGGCCACCATGTCAGTGATCGATATCGCGGGGCTTACAGCCGGTGCGGCGAAGGGTGAGGGATTAGGCAACCGCTTTCTGGCGCGCATCCGCGAGGTGGACGCGATCGTGCACGTGGTCCGCTGCTTTGCCACCGCCGATGTGCCCCGCGCTGAAGGTGAGCTCAACCCCGTGCGCGACGCGGAGCTGGTCGAGGCCGAGCTCGCGCTTGCGGATCTGGAGGTCGTCGAGCGGGCGGTTGAGCGCGCGCGCAGCCGTGCGAAGGCCGGCGACGCGGCCGCACGAGAGCAGGCCGCAAAGCTGCAGGATGTGGCCGACGCGCTGAGTCGGGGGGTCCCGCTGCGGCGCCACCACACCGATGATGAGATTACGTCGATCGCACGTGATCTTCGCCTCCTCACCGCCAAACCCGTGCTCTATATCGCCAACGTGGACGAGGCCAGTCTCCCTGGCGGGGGGCCGCTCGCCGGTGCGCTGTGCAGGCTCGCCGAGCCGCAGGGCGCAGGATGCATCGCCCTCGCGGCGCGTCTTGAAGCAGACCTGCAGGACTTCACGGTGGAGGATGCGCGGGCGTACCTGGGTGCCCTTGGGCTCGAAGAGTCCGCCCTTCCCCGACTCGTACGGGCGAGCTTCACGCTGCTTGGATTGGTGAGCTTTTTTACCATCCTCTCAAATGAAGTGCGGGCGTGGCCGGTGCCCCGGGGCGCGACGGCCCAGGAGGCCGCGGGCCGCATTCACACCGACATGGCGGCCGGCTTTGTTCGCGCGGAGGTGATCCGCTGGGACGCGCTGGTTGGGGCAGGTAGTGTGCAGGAAGCCCGGGACCGCGGCGCGGTCCGCGTAGAAGGGCGTGACTATCCGGTGGCGGACGGCGACGTCATCACGTTCCGCTTTGCGGTGTAGCGCGAGGGATCGATCGGCTCTCTCTTCTTGTCTGAAGAGAGGAGTGCTCCGGGCACATAGTAGATGCAGAGAGGATAGTACAAGCGGTGTTCGAACCTTCTTGACTCGGGGTGGCTGTCCAGATGCCATTTTCGGGCGGGCGATCGGTTCGTGCGGTGCTGACGGCAGTCGGGCTGCTTGTTGTCCTTCCAACCATGGTGCCCGTCCACGCCAGAACAAAGGCCGCCAGAATCACCCTCACACGGCAGCAGCAGATCAGTCTTGTTGACCAGCATTCAGAGCGCTACGGTATCCCCCGCTACGTGGCCTACAATCTTATCGAGGTCGAGTCGCGGTGGCGGCAGCACGCCGTGAGCCGGAGAGGCGCCCGCGGGACCATGCAATTGATGCCGCGAACAGCGAGGGGGCTGCGCGTAGACGCCCGCGACCCTAGGCAGAATATCGAAGGCGGCCTGCGCTATCTGCGGCAACTCTACGATCGGTTCAAGCGGTGGGATCTGGCGCTGGCCGCCTACCACTCGGGTCCCATGACCGTGGTCCGGCACAATGGAGTTCCGCCAGTGTCTCGCTCCTACGTTAGAAGAATTCTCCATGAGCCGAAGGTGGCGGCGACGCCGGCGAAGGCCCCGGTCACGGACAGCAGGCCCGCGCCCGTCGCGGCGACGCCCGCTTTTGAGCGACGGCGGACCGTGACCGTCTCGGGAGATACCACAACCACCATCAGAGAAGCCCTCCGCGACGGCCAGGTGGTCTGGCGAGCCGAGGAGGTCGTCTCCGTGCGGGACGGTCTGCGGACTCACATCTTCCGGGAGTTCCGGCTCATCGATGGCGTGCTGGCGATGGTGAAGGAGCAGACGATGGTCTACGGGGCCGAGCCTGGAACGGTCGACGAGACCAAGGGCGAATAACCGGCAGACACTACAACACCTGTCGGCTCTCCGTCTCCCTGTACTTGTCCCCCCCCCTGGTCGATGGTACAATTGGCGTCGCTTGCAGAGCGCGCGGCGGAGGCAGGCCGCGCGTTCCTCCTGCCCGCCACGGTCCTCACCGAGAGGCGGGCCACGGGTAGACGCCCTCCGGGTCCCGGTGCTGCGGGTCCCGGAAGTCCAGAGGAGGAGGGACTGCGTTGCGCAGTTATGATCTCGTCTATATCGTCAAGCCCGACCTCGATAACGAGGCGATCGCGGCGATCGTCGAACGGGTAACCCAGCGGCTCAAAGAGCAGGGGGCCACGATCGAGCACGCCGAGGTCTGGGGCAAGCGCCGGATGGCCTTTTCGATACAACGGTATCGGGAGGGCCACTATGTTTTCGTGCGGTTTTCGGCTCCCGGGGATCGGATTCCCGAGATCCGGCACAACTTGAAGATCGTCGAAGACGTGCTGCGGGCTTCGATCATGGTGGCTGTGGGAGCGATCGCCCCACCCAAGCCGGCGGCGCAGCCTGCCCCGCCCGCTCCGTCTGCCGCGCCGGCGCCGCAACCCGCTCCCCCGGCTCCGCCTGCCGCGACGGCGCCGCAGCCCGAGGCTCCTCAGAGCGATACTTCGCAGGTGCAGGGCACATGATGCCGAGGTGAGGAGGAGAATGTTGTGCTCAACAGGATCATCTTGATCGGCCGGTTGACCCGTGATCCCGAACTCCGTTACGTTCCGAGCGGCCATCCCGTGACCTCGTTCACGCTGGCGGTGGACCGCCCGTTCGCCAATCAGCAGGGCGAGCGTGACACCGATTTCATCGACATCGTGGCCTGGCGCAAGCTCGCCGAACAGGTGAGCCAGCACCTGAGCAAGGGACGCCTGGTGGCCGTGGAGGGCCGCCTGCAGATCCGATCGTATGAGACGCAGGACGGTCAGAAGCGGAGGGTGGCCGAGGTCGTCGCCGACGGCGTGCGCTTCTTGGACCGCAAGGCGACCGGCGTTCCGGTTGGTGCGGCACAGGGCGAAGAGTTCGCCGCCGAAGAGCCCGACCAGGACGTCCCGTTCTAAGACCTGCGGGTGCCGCTGGAGGACCCCGCGAGTCGCGGCCAGACGGAGGGTAAGCGATGGCAGACGATCGACCGAAAAAGCAGTGGCGCGGGCGGCGCCCGAAGCGCAAGAACTGCATGTTTTGCGTGGAGAAGGCGAAGCAGATCGACTTCAAAGACTCTCTCCGCCTGCGCCGGTTCGTGACCGACCGCGGCAAAATTCTTCCGCGGCGCGTGTCGGGCAACTGCGCGAAGCACCAGCGTCTGCTGGCGGTGGCCATCAAGCGCTCGCGCGAGCTCGCACTGCTGCCGTACGCGGCGGATTAGCCGCGGCGTCGGCGGACCCGGCCGGCCGCCGGATCACGCCGTGATGCCGTCTGCCCGCATTCGAACACAGGGCCTGACCGAAGGCGCGATACT
>JBOGSE010001023.1:0-1299 GCA_050694895.1 bacterium
TCGACGAGGCGATCATCCTCGGAGACCGGGTCGCATTGATGTCGAGCCGGCCCGGCAGTGTCAAGGAAGTCCTCGACGTGGAAGTGCCCCGCCCCCGCGATCCGGAGGCGGTGCGAGGGTCGTCGCGGTACACGGAACTGCGCCATCACATCTGGGATCGATTGCGGACCGAGGTCATGGGAGGGAGCGCGCGATGAGAGGGACGATGGCGATCGGGCAATCGCGGACAGCGGACCGGGCGTGGGCCGTACCGCCCGTGGCAATCCGCATCGTCTCGGTGCTGGTTGGGCTGGCGGCCTGGGAGATCTATGGACGGATCCTGCGCCTGTCGATCTTCACGTATCCATCCCAGATCGCCGCGGCGTTCGTCGCCCTGGTCCAAAGCGGAGAGCTGCAATTCTATCTGGGCAGCAGCGTCGTTGTGCTCTCGCTCGGCCTGCTGCTTGCCATCGTCATCGGCATCCCGCTCGGGGTCCTGATCGCGCGCAGGGCGACCGTCGAGCATGCGCTCGACCCCTACATCAATGCGCTCTATGCCACCCCGACAGTGGCGCTCATCCCTGTGATTGTCCTGTGGCTGGGATTCCAGACGCAGGCGAAGGTGTCGCTCGTTTTCCTGTTCTGCGTCTTCCCGATCCTCATCAACACGTATCAGGGCGTAAAGAACACCGACCGCCGCCTGATCGAAGTGGCCAGATCGTTCTGCTCCGGGGAATGGTCGTTGTGGCGCGATCTGATTCTACCCTCCGCGGTGCCGTTCATTCTGGCCGGCATCCGCCTCGCGATCGGACGTGGGCTGGTCGGCATGGTGGTCGCCGAGTTCTACACGTCGATCAGCGGTCTGGGTTACATGATCGTGCAGTACGCGAACACGTTTCGCACCGACCGGCTCTTCGTGCCCATCGTGGTCCTCATGGTCATGGGGGTAGGATTGACGAGCCTGCTGCGGAATGTAGAACATCGCATCGCGCCATGGCTGAAAACGAGTGCGGGTGAGTGACCCGGGCCAATGCCCGGAGTGGCATGTCCATCGGAGGTGGACGGTGATGCATGTGGTATCACGACTGGCACTAGGACTGATAGCGATTCTGCTGATCGCGTTGGTGGCCGGGCCGAACTTCGCCCAGCCCCGGCTGCGGGTGCTCGGGCTCGCCATGCCCACGACGCCGCCCAACCTGGTGCACATCCCGCCGTGGATCGCCCAGGACACCGGCATCTTTGCCCGGTACGGGATCGAGGCAAAGATCTTTACCTTCGAGGGCGGGCCAGCCGCGCTGCGCGCGGTGATCGGCGGCCGCG
>JBOGSE010001024.1:0-4339 GCA_050694895.1 bacterium
GATGTAAAAACAAAAGCAAAAGACGCCCGAATTCGGACGTCCTCGGGGCGTTCAGGCGCCTTTTCCTTGCAGCCCTCACCTCATACGGACTATACCGTCGACCCCGGAATTCCACCGGGCCACGGCCATCGCGGGCCTCACGGGCTTTCACCGCCGATCGGGAGTTGGCGCCGGGCGGGCGCCTCACCCTGCCCCGAAGGGCTGCAAGCCTTCGGTGCTACGCTGTTATCGTAGTGTGACGCAACGGACGCGTCAATCCAATCTGCCCATGGCGCCCAGGTACGCCTCGAGCTCGTCCCGTCGTGGCGGGTCAGCGCCGGCGCGCGCGCAGGTGAGGGCCGCGACGAGCGCGGCAAACTGGAGGGCCTGCGCAAGACCAGCGCTGCTCAATCGTTCCAGCTCGGCCCGTGAGGTCACGCCTGCCTCGCCAAGGCGGGTGAGAAGCCCCGCGGTAAAGGCATCGCCGGCACCGATCGTGTCCACGACACTAACTGCGCGGGTCGGTAGGCGCAGGACGACAGGTTTGAGGTTGTGACGCAAACGAGAGACGGTCAGCCAACGATCCTTTGGGACACGCCAGGCGGCAGTGCGGCACTCGCAGCGTGGGTCGGGTCGACCACCCGGCGCATTCATCGCATTATGATGGTCGGGCCGTCCCACTACATGACACTCAGTGTGGGGGATTTCAATGCCGCGCTTCAAATCCGCGCGCCTCAGTAGTGGACGAGGGGATCGCTGACTACGGTACGGGCTCACGCAGTCCGCTGACTCGCCACGCGCAGGCCATTCGCCACCGCAAGCAACTCGCTCACCTCATGGGCGACCACTGCAAGGACGACCGTGACTGCACCAAGGAGGGCAGCAGGAATCAAAATGCTGAGCACGAGGAGGGAAAAGACAATGTTTTGTACGCTGATCGCCCTCGCGGTACGGCCAAGGCGGATCGCGTAGGCCACCTTCAATAAGTCATCGGCCATGAGGGCGACGTCAGCTGCTTCAATCGCTGCGTCCGTTCCAGCGACGCCCATGGCGATGCCAACGGTCGCCGCGGCCAGAGCAGGCGCATCATTGATACCGTCCCCAACCATCGCCACAGGCCCGACGGTCTGCTCGAGCGTCTGGATACGACGAATCTTCTCCTCTGGCTGGAGTTGTGCATGCACCTCGTCAATGGCAAGTTCTTTGGCAATGGCCTGTGCCGTTCGTTCGTTATCGCCCGTCAGCATGACAAGCCTGATCTTGAGGCGGTGGAGCGCGTCAATGGCACCCTTTCCTTCCGGCCGAATCCCGTCCCGTAATCCGAGCAGGCCGATAACTTTCTCCCCTCGCGTAACGGCTACCGTAGTTTTGCCTTCGCTCTGCAAGCGACGGGCGTCATCCTCTAAATCGCCCAAAGAGATCTTTTGCTGCTCCCAGCGCCGCGAGGCTTCCGACAAAGACATCGGCTCCCTCGACACGAGCTTTTGCTCCCAACCCACTCAAGGCGGAGAAGTCAGTGACCCGCTGGAGGGGAACCCCATCGTTGGACGCCCGCTGCAGTATTGCTTTGCCCAGCGGGTGTTCAGACATTTGCTCGACGCTCGCCGTAAGGCTGAGGAGTATCCGTGGCTCAGTGCCTGCTGCAGAAATTACATCGAAAAGTTCCGGGCGTCCTTCGGTCAGCGTGCCGGTCTTGTCAAAGGCGACGACGCGAACCCGACCGAGGTTTTCGAGGTGAATGCCGCCTTTGATAAGCACGCCGTGCCGCCCGGCCGTCCCGATCCCCGCCGCGACGGCGACAGGGGTGGACATGACCAACGCGCACGGAGCGGCGGCCACAAGAAGAAGGACCGCGCGGAGGACCCACGGCGCGAGGGGCGCGCCGAACAGCGGTGGTACGGTGGCAAGCAGCACCGCGGCGATGAGAACCACAGGTGAGTATCGACTCCCGAACCGCTCGATGAACCGTTGGAGCCGGCCTTTCCGTTCTTGCGCTTCCTCGACAAGGTGAACGATGCGTGACAGCGTGTTGTCCTCGAAGGTGGTCGTCGCTTCGACGATGAGGGCGCCCTGTCGGTTGATCGAGCCGGCAAACACATGATCGCCCGCTGCTTTCTCCACCGGCATCGACTCTCCGGTCACGGGCGATTCATCGAGCGCCGAGGCGCCCTCCCGGATGATGCCGTCGGTCGCGATCACCTCGCCTGGTCTGATCGCGAAGCGATCGCCTGGGCGAAGTTGTGCGGCCGGAATCTGCTCCTCACGCCCATTCCGAAGGACAGATGCTTCCGCCGGTACCAGATCCAAGAGGCCTCGGATTGCCGACCGTGTGCGCGCGTAGGCGTACTCTTCGAGCGCCTCAGCCGCTGCGTAGAGGAAGACCAGGAGGGCTGCCTCGTCCCACAAACCCAGTGCCGCCGCTCCCACCGCGGCCGCGCCCATCAGGATTTCAATGCCAACTTCCCGCTCACGCCACAGCTCCTCCAAGCCCTCTCGCACAAAGTGGTTGCCGCCAAAGATCATCGCTGCGGTATACCCGAAAGGCTCAATCCAATCGAGTCCGACGAGATGTCCCAACATCCAGGTCACAGCGATGACGGCGCCGCCGCGCAGCGCATCCTGCATGATCGGGAAGCGCCACCAGGGCCCCGAGAATTCTTTCTGCTCGGGTCGATAACTCACGGCTTTCCACGTCGATCGATGTGATAAGTGCACACTCATGCACCTATTCGCCGAGAAAAAATCATACTTCCTGCGCGTGTCGGAGGCCGTCTTCTATGAAGTGCCTGACATGCTCGTCGGCGAGCGAGTAGTACGCCATTCTTCCCTGGCGACGATACTTGACCAGCTTCAAGTCCCTCAGCACGCGCAACTGATGGGAGACCGCCGGCCGGCTGCGTTCCACGATCGCCGCGAGATCGCAGACACAGAGCTCGTCTTGTGCCAGGGCGAACAGCAGCTTCGCGCGCGTCGGATCTGCTAGTACCTGGAACATTCTCGCCGCGCTTTCGAAAGACGCCTCCGGGGCTTTGGTTGCCAGGATCCGGCGCACCTTGTCCTCATCGATATGATAGACGTCGCAGGTATCGTCGCGTCGATCCTGTCTCAGGCGGGTTGCACTAGTCGCCATGGGCCACACGAGAAGTCGACAGGTGTGCATTCATGATCTCGAGTAGACAATACCGCATGCTGCCTTTCAGGACAACCGCTACCTGTCGCCCCCATGTTCTGGTGGTGCCGGCGGTAATGCTGGCGGTCGTGCTCGCTTTCTGGTGGCCCGGGCCTCTGCTCGCGACGGAAACGCCTGCGCCTGTCCGGCACGTCATCTTGTTGAGCCTTGACGGCGCGCGGGCCGATGCCCTGCGGTCAGCGATGCCGACATCGCTCCTGGTCCGCGCCAGCGTGTCGTGGACAGCGCAGACTATCTCGCCGAGCCTGACGTTGCCGGCACACGCTTCAATGCTTTCCGGGGTAGCGCCCTGGAAGCACCGGATCACTTTCAACGATTGGCGCGAGGGCGATCCCGAATTTGCCCAACGGACTATCTTCACGGAGGTCCGAAGGGTGGATGGCCGGACGGCCGCTATTGTCCACAAGAGCAAACTGCAGATGCTAGCGCCAAGGGCAGTGGTCGATTGGGTGCACACGCTCGCCTATCCTCGGTTCCGCCAGGCAGACGTGGTAGAATATGCGGCTCGGTTCTTCCTCGAGCGGCGGCCGAGACTGCTCGTCGTGCACGTCGCGGATCCCGACGACGCTGGCCACAGATATGGGTGGATGACGACCGAGTACCTTCGTGTGATCGCCCGTGTGCCGGTACTAATCGAGCGGCTGCTGCGCGCCTTTGAGGATGGTGGGGTGGGTAGTCAATCCCTGCTTGTGGTCACAGCGGACCATGGCGGGCATGGCCGGACGCACGGGACGAACCACGCGGAGGACATGACGATTCCGTGGTTGGTATTTGGGGCTCGGGCGCAGGCTGGTGAGATCGTTAGCCGGCAAATAGTAACCTACGATACGGCTGCGACGATACTGGATGCGCTCGGCATCCCAGTGCCGATCGACTGGCACGGTCGCGCCGTCCGTGACGCATTGCGACACCGGCCGCCTTGAGTGACCAGACGCGCGCCTACGGCCCCACGACATTGCCGGCGGCGACCCAGCGTTCGCGGGTCTTCCCGCCGTCACCCGACCGGTACACGTCGCTGCCATGTGTCGAGAAGTACAGGATCTGCGGATTAGTGGGGTCCAGCGTGATGTTCCCGACGGCGTCCCGTGGGCCCAGGAAGAAGCCAACGGCCGACCACTTCTGCCCACCATCCTCGCTACGGATCAGGCCGAGATCAGGGTGCACGGCATA
>JBOGSE010001025.1:0-13096 GCA_050694895.1 bacterium
ATGCCGTCGGGCCGCCGGTACATGGCCGTCGTCGGACACGCGGTCGTACACGGAGCGTCGTCGCACTGATTGCACCGCGTGACCTGGAACGAGCGGCGCGCCTGCGGGAAGATCCCGACATCGACGTACTTCACGTAGGTGCGGGTCACCGAGAGCGGGACCTCGTTCTCGGATTTGCAGGCGACGGTGCAGGCGTGGCAGCCGATGCAGCGGGTCTGGTCGATCACCTTGCCCCACTTTGGAGGGTGATCGGGACGTGTACCCACAGGCTGCGCGAGAGTCGGCACACCGGGTCATTCTTCGGCCGACGTGATGCACCCTCTCTGGCGACTCAATCCGCGGCCGCGCGGGCACACACTACCATGTAACCAGGGCAGGGAGGATGGATGATCGCAATGCGCAGCCACGGACTCACCATGCTCATGCTGACTCTGTGCCTGCTGAGCGTGATTGCACCGGGTATTCCCGCACAGAGCAAGCCGGCCGTCGGTGAGCCACCGTTCAGCCGCGGGATGAAATGGACCTATCGGGACCGGCGTCCTGACCCTTCAGGAGAGATCCGCAGCGGTACGATCTCGATCACCTACGGCGGCGCCACCACGTACCGCGGCGGACGGTACGTCTTCATGGACGCCTCCTACTCGTTGAGACCAGGCACCGCGGAGCGGTTGTACCTCGACTGGGCCGGAACGCACTTCCGCCAGGTCGCCAACGTCGTCACGAATGCGCAGCGGAGCGTTCTGGAGGTCGTGTTCGACCGGCCGTTTCGCATTCGCGTGAACGAAAATACATCCGGCACGGTGCAGATCCTTGAGAACGGCACGCCCAAGGCCTCGGTGCCGTGGACGTACACCTCGACGGCGCAGGGGACGACAAAGGTGACCGTTCCGGCTGGGACGTTCCGGGCCAGCCGCTGGGACGCCATCTTGAAGATCGCCGACCGCGAGATGCGCACGAAGTATTTCACCGTCGGACACACGGACATTCGCTGGGAGACCACGGCGTTCGCCTCCGGCGGGCAGACAGGCATGACGTCCGTGGAGCTGGTGAGCGGACCCGTCAAATAGCGGCAGACCCGCGGTCTGAACGACGCCTGAGATTGGGCACAAGCCTACCATGAGCCGATCCTCGTGCGCGGCCGTCGCGATCGCCGCCTGCGCCCTGCTCGCCGTCCTCTCCTTCACATCCGTTGGGGTGGGCGCGTCCACGAAAGCGCCGTCCTTCAAGGTCGGGACGACGTGGACCTATCGCCATACCATCGTGACTCCCGCCGGAGAGAACCGAAGCGGCACCATGAAGGAAGTCTACGGCGGACAGATGACCTACCGCGGACGCGCCTATTACGCCATAGATGTCTCCACCACGCTGAATCCCACGCTCGCAGAGCGCATCTATCACGAGTGGGCCGGCACGCATTTCCGCCAGGTGGCCAGCGTGACCACCGACACGTCGAACAACATGGCGGAGATCATCTTCGACCGGCCGATCGACCTCGGCATCGAGGCAAACGTCTCGGGGACGGCGGCCATTTTTGAGAACGGGGTCCAGCGCGGAACCGCACCGCTCACCTACTCGGCGTCGGCTAAGGGGACGGCCAAAGTCACCGTGCCCGCCGGCACGTTCCAGACGACGATCTGGGAGGCCGTGCTTAGGATTGGTCAGCTCGAGACCTCTATGAGCATCTATGCCGTCGGGATCCAGGACGTCAGGATGGAATCGAAGATCTACGCCGGCGGCGCACTCAACTCCACCTGGTCTAAGGAACTCATCAGCGGACCCGTGCGATAAGTCCGCTGCCGGCCGGCGGCGGAGGCTCCTCCACCGCACGGGCCGGTGCGCTAGCGGCGCGTGCGATCGCCGCGCGGGCCGTGGAGGAGAGCGTTCCGCGCGCCCAGAACAGCGCGGCCATGTCCTCACTCACAGACGTCGCGGGCCTCCGCGTCGGCCATGCCACCGATCCTGTCGGCCTGACCGGCTGCACGGTCGTCCTCTGCGAGGGTGGCGCCACCGCCAGCGGCGAGGTCCGCGGAGGCGCACCCGGCACGCGGGAAACCGATGTGCTCCACTCCGGCAATCTGGTCCAGCAAGTTCACGGCGTGCTTCTCACCGGCGGCGGCGCATTCGGCTTGGCCGCGGCTGACGGCGTGATGCGTTACCTGGAAGAGCGCGGGGTCGGTTTCGAAACGCGAGTGGCCCGCGTGCCCCTGGTGCCGGCCGCTGTCATCTTCGACCTGGGTCTCGGCGATCCACGCGCACGACCGGACGCTGCGATGGGCTACGCGGCCTGCATCAGCGCCACCACGGACCCGGTGGAAGAAGGCAGCGTCGGCGTCGGCACCGGTGCGACCGTCGGCAAGGTAATGGGTCCCTCCGGTGCCATGAAAGGCGGCGTCGGATCCTGGAGCATCCGCGTGCACGACGGGGCGATCGTGGGCGCCCTCGTCGTCGCAAACGCCCTGGGCGACATCGTCGATGAGCGCGGGGAGATCCTGGCCGGCGGCCGCGACGCCGACGGGCGTTTCGTGCGGTCCGCCGAGTCGCTCATCATACGGCCTCCGGATACGGTCTTCGCGGTGAACACGACGCTCGCGGTCATCGCTACAACGGCGGTCCTGACAAAGGCCCAGGCCTGGCGGATTGCGGTCCAGGGGCACGCGGGACTCTCCCGGGCTGTGATGCCATCACACACGCTCTTCGACGGCGACACCGTCTTCGTGCTGGCCACGGGCACGCACGGACGGGCCGACTTTACCAGCCTGGGCGAGGCGGCCGCGCAGGCGGTCGCGCAGGCGACGCGGCGGGCGGTTCAGACCGCGCGCGGAATGGGCGGCGTTCCGGGCCGCGCCGACACTCCCCGCGGCGGCTAGCAGCAGAGACCAATGGGCCGGGGCGCAATGGTATGATGAATTCGTGAGACTCGGCGTCTCCAGTTTCGCCGTCATCGGCGCGCCTCTTCGCGACGCTACGGGTGACCTTCTGGCGTTCGATGTGGGGCTCGAGATCATGTGCGAGCCCCCGCACGCGTGGCCCGCGCCTGTGCCGTGGGAGCACGGCCGGGTCGCGAGCCTCCACTCGCCCATCCTCGGGATCAACATCGCGAGCACCAACCCGGGCATCCGGGAGGAATCCGTCAGGCAGGTCCAGACGACAATCGATGAGGCCGCACGGCTGGGAGCCGCGGGGGTCGTGGTTCATCCCGGCATCCCGCCCTACCAGGAGGTATTCCCGCGTGACCGCGGCCTGCCGTACGCGATCGAATCGCTGCGCCGGTGCGCCGAGCGGGCCGCCGCGGCCGGGGTCGAGGTCTACCTCGAAAACATGCCCGCCATCACATTGGCCGAAGGGACGCGGCCGGTCGCCATTGCGTACGCCGTGACCTACGAGGAACTGCGCATGCTCTTTGATGCGGTGAACCACCCGGCCCTCCGGCTGTGCCTCGATCTCGGGCATGCGCACCTCGCGGGCCGGCATGTGCTGGACGCCATGCTGAAGGATACCGACGTCGTGCATGTGCACGTCAATGACAACCACGGACGGCGTGACGATCATCTGGCGTGGGGTGAGGGCGAGATCTCAAAGATCGTGGATCTCGCTCGGGATCTGCCGTCCTCGGTGCGCACCGTGATCTTCGAAGTCAAGAGCCTGGAAGCATGCGCGAAGTCCCTCGCGCTCGCACCAGCCAGACTTCCGCAGGGGAGGCAGTAGACGTGAAGCGACTCAATCGGGCATGCTCGCGATCGGGCTGGCGAATCTGGCGCGCCGTGGTGCTCGTTGTCATCGCAGCGGTCATCGCCACCGGTGTACCCGCCGGGGCGCAGTCGCCGCGCGACCGCCTTGTGTTCGCGCTCTCAGGCAGCCCCGACACCCTCGATCCCCACGGCACCGCGGCCACCCTGGCGTTCATGGCCATGAAGAGTTTGTACGACACGCTGGTCGAGCCCGACGATGAGGGCAGGCTCGTCCCGGCGCTTGCCGAGTCCTGGACGGTCTCGCCCGACGGCATCACCTGGACGTTCAAATTGCGCTCGGGCGTGCGGTTTCATCACGGGAAGACGCTCGACGCCGGTGATGTCAAGGCGACGCTCGAGCGCATTCTCGATCCCGCGACGCGATCGCCCAGGCGCCTGCAGATCGGACCGATACGAAGTGTAGAGGCCGTAGACGCACAGACAGTTCGCATCGTCTTGACCGAGCGGTTCGCGCCGCTGCTGGCAGCCCTCGCGGAAGGATGGGGCGCGATCCTGCCGGCCGACCTGATCGCGCGCAGGCATGACTTCGGCGCCCGGCCGGTCGGCACCGGCCCGTTCACGCTCGCCGAGTTCCAGCGCGACTCGTTCATCCGGTTGCAGCGCTTCGACGGCTACTGGATTCGGGGGCAGCCCCGGCTGCGAGAGGTGCTCATCCGCTTCGTCCCCGAGCGCGCGGTGAAGGTCGCCGGGCTGCTGTCGGGTGAGTTCGACGCCGTCGACGCCATCGATCCAGACGATCTGGCTCGTGTCCGCGCCAATCCCGAGATCAGGATCATCACGCAGGTCACCAGTCTCGTGAATGTCGTCGCCATCAACAACAGCCGTCCGCCGCTGCGGGACCTGAGGGTCCGCCGGGCCCTGTGGCACGCCATCGACCGCCGGCAGGTGCTCAGAACGGCCTACGGGCCCGAGTCGGTTCCCTCCGCGGTGTTCATGGACGTCACCAGCCCCTTCTGGGTGGATGTGGGCGACCCGTATCCGTTCGATCCCGATCGCGCCAGACGGCTGCTGGCGGAAGCGGGCCATGGCAGCGGGCTCACCCTCGATCTGGCGCTGCCCCAGCCCTTCCAGGCGCACATCGAGGCGGGACAGTTGGTCCAGGCCATGCTGGCGAGGGTGGGGATCACCGCGCGTCCGCGCGTGGTGGAGTTCGGCTTCTGGCTCTCGCGCATCTTCGGCGGCGGCGAGTACGACCTGACCATCATCGGCCACACCGGCAAGCTCGATCCCGAAGGGCGCCTCGTGGGATGGGGCGATCCCGCGAGAAACTACATCCGGTACGAGAACCAGAAGGTCGAGGACCTGATTCACGCTGGCCGGATCACCGCCAATCCCGATCTGCGCAGGCGGATCTACGCCGAGGCCCTCAAGACGATGACCAACGACGCGATGTTCGTGGTGCTCGGCACGCCGGTCAGATACGTCGGGACACACAGGAACGTGCGAGACTTCAGGCAACTCTACGCGGTCGACACGTACGACTTTCGCAAGACGTCAAAGTAGCAATGCCGTTTGTCGTCCGGCGGCTGCTGACGGTGGCGCCCACGGTCCTGGTGGTCGCCACCGTTACGTTTATCGCGCTTCAGGTCATCCCCGGCGATATCGCCGTGCTCATGCTGGGCATCGACGCGCGACCGGAGGATATCGCGCGGCTGCGCGCCGAGTTCGGGCTCGACCGGCCGGTGCTTGCGCGCTATCTGGACTGGCTGGGAAATCTCGCTCAAGGGGACCTGGGCACCTCGATCACCTACCGGGAGCCCGTGGCGCGGCTCATCGCCGCCCGGCTCCCCGTGACGTTCTCTGTCGCCTTCGCCGCGATGCTCGTGGCGCTGATAGTGGCGCTGCCGCTGGGGATCACGGCGGCGCAGCGCGCCTGGTCGCCCGTGGATCTGGCGGTGCTCGCCGGTTCGCAGCTCGGCCTGGCCGTTCCCACGTTCTGGATGGGCATCCTGCTGCTCCTCGGGTTCGCGGCGGCGTTGCCGATCTTTCCGCTCCAGGGGTATGTCGCGTTCACGTACGATCCGATCCAATGGGTCTGGCATCTCGCCCTGCCGGCTCTGGCACTGGGCATCGAGCGCGCAGCCGCGCTCGCCCGCATGGTGCGCGCCTCGGTCCTGGACGAGCTAAACCGCGACTATGTCCGGACCGCGCGGGGCAAGGGCCTCGCCGGATCCTACGTGCTGCGCCGGCACGTGCTCTTCAACGCCCTGATCCCGGTGCTGACGGTAGCGGGACTGCAGCTCGGCTTCCTGCTCGGGGGCACCATCATACTGGAGCAGGTCTTCGGCCTTCCCGGGCTGGGACGGCTGCTCCTGCAGGGTATCTACGCGCGCGATATTGCGGTCGTGCAGGGAGCAGTGGTCACGATCGCCGTCAGCTTCGCGCTGCTGAATACGTTTGTCGACGTGCTCTATGCCGTTGTTGATCCCCGGATCACATACGACTGATGGCATTGGCCAAGCCGCACCCAGGTTCGCCGGTCTCGAGAGTCGCCCCCCGTGCGGTCGCCCACGAGGCCGGCGTGCGTCGGCGGCGCAACCTTCCGCTGCTGGTCGGCGGGGCACTCGTGGGCATCATCGCGGTGCTTGCGGTGCTCGCGCCGCTGCTGGCGCCCTACGACCCAACCGCGATCGATCCGGCGCGGCGCCTCACGCCTCCGGGCAGTGCGTATCTGCTCGGCACCGACAGGCTTGGGCGGGACATCCTCAGCCGCCTGCTGTACGGCGGCCGGGTGGCGCTGGCGGTTGGAGCGATCGCGGTCGCCATCGGCGCTGGAGCCGGCGTGCCGCTGGGACTGCTCTCCGGACACCGCGGTGGGCGGCTCGACCTGGTGCTCATGCGCGTCGTAGACGGCATGATGGCGTTTCCGGCGCTCCTGCTGGCGATCACCGTCGTCGCGGCGCTGGGTCCGGGCCATGTCCAGGCCATGACGGCCATCGGCGTCGTCTTGATTCCAATCTTCGCGCGCCTGGCCCGCGCCCAGACGCTCGGCACCCGCGGACAGGAATTCGTGCTGGCGGCCCGGGCGCTGGGTGCGACAGATCTCCGTATCGTCTTTCGGCACATCCTGCCCAACATTGCGGGCCCCTTGCTCGTTCAGGCCACGGTCGCATTTTCTGGGGCCGTGCTCGCGGAAGCGTCGCTCTCCTACCTGGGCCTGGGTACGCAGCCGCCGACCCCCTCGTGGGGCGGCATGCTGCAGGAGGCCCGCGACGTCCTGTTTGTCGCGCGGTGGATGGCGATCTGGCCGGGCGTGGCGATCGCCACCGCGGTGCTCGGGCTGAACCTGGTGGGTGACGGGGTCCGCGACCTGCTCGACCCGAGGCTGCGGCAGCGATGAACGACAGCGAGGGAACGCGACCTGATGGCGCGGCGGCTCGACAACAGCGTGCTTGACGCGCTGGCCAGCCGCGCGGCCGCGGCTGTGGACGCGGACGAGGTCGTGCGACTCACGCGCGCGCTTGTGCGCATTCCGAGCGTGTATCGCCCCGGCGATCCCTCGGGAACCGAGGCCGCCGCAGCAGCGTACGTCGCGGAGTATCTCCGCGGTCAGAAGTTGTCGGTATCGGCCCACGATGCGGCCCCGGGGCGCCCAAACATCGTGGCCGACTGGCGTGGGCGGCCGGGCGGGCGCAGCCTGATCCTCGAGGGGCACACGGACGTCGTGACCGAGGGCGACCACGCCGCCTGGTCACATCCGCCGTTTGATGCGGTGCTCGAAGACGGCCGGATTTGCGGACGCGGTGCCGCGGACATGAAGGGCGGATTGGCCGCCGCCATTGTCGCACTCGACGCGGTGCGCCGCGCGGCTGCCGACCTGCCCGGGCGTGTGCGGCTCGCTGCGCTTGCCGACGAGGAAGGCATGATGCTCGGCGTCAAGGCATTCATCCGCGAAGGCCACGCACGCGGCTTCGACGCCGCCATCATCTGCGAGCCCGAAGAGAACGAAATGTGCCTGTGCCAGAAAGGCGCCCTACGCATCCTGGCCACCTTTCGGGGCAAAATGTCACACGGTGCCATGCCCTATGCCGGCATCAACCCCATTCCCTGGGCAGCCCGCTTCGCCAATGGCCTCATCGAGGAAGAAGCACGACAGCAGCAACGACACGGGCCGCACGGCGTGCTCGGCCTTCCCTACATAACACCAACGACACTGCGTGCCCCAATTTACGGGGAACCGCAGTTCAATGTCATGGCCGGAGAGGCGCAGGTCACCGTCGACGTGCGCACGATCCCGGGGCAGGATCACGCGGAAATCTGTGCCGCGCTGGAGAGTGTCGCAGACCGCATCCGGATCTCCGACCCGCGGACGCAGGTTGCCATCGAGGTCATCGAGGACCGGCCATGGACCGAAACGCCCGCCAACGACCCGGTCGTACGCGCGGTCGAGCGTGCCTATCGCGCGGTCACCGGCCGCGAGCCGCGTTACGGCGGAGTGCCCGGAGCGACCGACGGCACATTCCTGCATGCCTGGGCCGGCGTGCCAATCGTCACGATCGGCCCGGGGAGCCGGACGATTCCCCATCAGGCCGACGAATACGTCGAGGTCGGTGAACTCGTGGAGGCGGCCCGACTCTATGCGGCCGCCATCGTCTACTTCTTGGGCGAGGAAGCGTAGTGGGTGGCGTGGTACGCGCGGTCGCGGGCGGCCGGCGTGGGATCGTGAGGAGGCAAAAGGCGTGAACTATGAGCAGATGTTCAGGCTCGACGGCCGGATCGCCCTGGTCGTGGGAGCCGCCTCAGGCATCGGTGCCGCGGCGGCGAAGGGTCTCGCCGCGCACGGTGCGCGCACGATCTGCGCCGATGCGAATCTCGACGGCGCTCGTACCACGGCCGAGGCGATCACCCGAGCCGGCCACGGTGCAGAATCCGCGCACGTGGACATCACGCAGGCGACAAGCGTCACCAATCTCATAGGTGAAGTCACGGCGCGGCATGGCACCATCGATGTCCTGATTACAACGCCGAGCATCAACGTGCGAAAACCGCTCGTGCGCTACGCCGAGGAAGAGTTTGACCGTGTCGTGGGCCTCAATCTCAAAGGATCATTTCGGGTCATGCGCGCCGCCGGGGAGGTCATGGCCGCGCAGGGACGCGGGAGTATCATCGTCATCTCGTCGATCCGCTCGCAGGTCGTAGAACCGGGACAGGGCATTTATGCCGCGACGAAAGCCGGTGTTGTGCAGATCGCGCGGACCCTGGCCGCCGAGCTCGGCCCCCAGGGTGTGCGCGTGAACGCGATCGCACCCGGCGTCGTCGATACGCCGCTGGTGGCGCCAATCAAAGAGAACCCGGGATGGTATCAAGCGTACGCAACGAAGTCGGCGCTGGGACGGTGGGCGTCCCCAGACGAAATGGCCGGGCCCGTCGTCTTTCTTGCGTCGGATGCCAGCAGCTTCGTCACCGGCGCTGTGCTCTTCGTCGATGGCGGATGGACCGCGGTGGACGGTCGGTTTACCCCGCCGCTGTGATCCGCATCGGCTGGGGCCGCCCATAGGTGAGCGACCGCCAGAGCCATTCCACGGGACCGAACCGGAACCGCCGCAACCACCAGATGCTCAACGGCACCTGAACGGCGTAGATCGCGACCGTCAGGAGCGCGCCACGCGCCGGTCCCACCGTGCCAAAGAGCCCCAGTCCGTAACTGTAAAAGATCGTCGTGCAGATGAGCGACTGCAGGAGATAGTTGGTGAGTGCCATCCGGCCCAGGGCCGCGAGCGGCATGAGGCGGCGGCGCCAGACCTCATTGTGAACCAGAAGGACAATCGCGGCGACATAGGCAGCGCTCAAGGCCGGTCCCCCGACCAGGACCGAGGTAGAAGCGGCGATGCCGGCCAGGTCCGATTCTGATCGTCCGGCGTGCTCACCCGCAATCACAAAGATCAGGTTGCCCATCAGACCAAGCGCCAGGACCCACGGGAGCACGTGGCCGGCCATTGCCCGCGCGGCCTCCGGGTCTCGAAAGACGCCACGGCGGCCCGCATAGAGTCCCAGCAGGAACATGACAAAGATGTGCGGGAAGGACAGCGGCGCGAATAGGTACAGAATGGCGAGGTCGAGCAGCCGCTGCGAGAAGATGTCGGCGAACGTGCCGTGCCCGTATGCGCGAGTCGCACGCGCGTCCAGGAGCCGCAGGATTCCCTCGCTCCCCGGTCCGTCGCCCCAGGCAACGAAGACGCCATTGACGACGACCGCTATCAATACACCGATCGCCGCCCACGCAATCACCGCCTTCCCCGAACGTTTTCGAAACAGCATGAGGATGAATCCGAGCAGCGCATATGGGACCAGAATGTCGCCGGCCCACAGCAGCAGGGCGTGTCCCGCTCCAATCAGGAGCAGGACGAACAGTCGCCGCGCATAGAGTGGAAGGAACCGCCCACCCCGAGCCTCGACCCGCGCCATCTGCACGGCCATCCCAAATCCAAACAAAAATGCAAAGAGTGGATAGAACTTTCCCTCGGCAAGGAGCCGGATGAGCCAGTCGGTGAGGCGATCGGGGAGCCGATCCCACTCCCGTGCGCCATCCATGAAGAGCGGCCAGCCGAACGCCTCCATATTGACCAGCAGGATCCCGAAAAGGGCGACGCCGCGGAGGATGTCAACGACCTCGATGCGCTCGCCGGGCCCGATAGGCTCGACCGAGTTCACCGGCCCAGCGTCCACGGCGTCACGCGCGGCCGCCAGCGGTGAACCTCACGCCGGTAGGCCTCGTACTCCGCACCGAACCGCCGGTGAAGTGTCGGTTCTTCATACCACAGGACGAAAGCATGAAAGGCCGCCGCCACGCAGAGCGCGTAGACGAGCACGGCCCGGCTGCCAAAGATGAGCGCCTGTCCCACAACCATCGAGATGACCCCGATGTACATCGGGTTGCGCACGTAGCGATAGGGGCCGCTCACGACCAGCCGCTCGGGTGGAAGGATCGGCGCCGGCGTCCCCAGACCGTCGCGCACAAAGCGCACCATCGCCTCGCCGACCACGGGCAACCCGAGGGTGACGAGTGCCAGCCCGATCCACCGAATGCCCATCCATCCGAAGAATGGTTCGGCGAGCTTCCAATCGGACAGCAGCCAGGGAACGATGACGATGACGGTGCCCGGAACGAGTACCACGAAGATGAGCGTGGCGATGGCCGGGCGCATCAGGGGAGTGCTGCGATCAATGCCCTTCGCACGTCGAGGATACTCTCTGGTGTGGCCGGCAGAATCATCTCGGTGGCAAAGACGCCCTGGACGCGTGCGGGGATGATGAACGCGATGCCGCGTCCTTTCAGCTCCAGCGGCTTCTCGCCCCTCTTTGGGCGCACCCAGTAATGAAGTTTGAATCTGTCGGCCGGGGCCTGGGGATCCGGAAGAAACCACCTGATGAACATCCAATCAACCCCACGGGCATCCTGATAGTAATAGTTCACCCCGCCCTCTACGAACGCGGGCTTTGGGGCCTCCAGAGCCTCAACCACAACGACTCCAAATTGCTGGGGTGAGTTCTTCTTCATGTAGTCGATCTGTTCGCTGACGCTCCGGCCCGGACTCACGTAGGCCTGCAACACCTGCGGGCTTAATGCGGTGCCGGCAAAGGCCCTCTGGGCAGCGAACGTTGCGAGAAGAAGGACGCAGCACCTGATCATCATAGACGGCAGACCTCCAGGCCTCTATCGAACGAGCAGCACCGCCACTTCTGTTGGCCCGTGCGCGCCCAGGACCGGCTTGAGCCCCACGTCCGCGCTGCGGCTGGGTCCGGTGATGAACGTCAACGCCGACGGCATCGGCCCGAGCCGGGCGAAGAGCGCCGGGAGATCGGCCACGATCCGGTCGGCGCGCAGGATCGCGAGGTGTACCGGTGGCAGCAGCGAGGCCATGCGCGGCTGCCCCGGCGCTGACCCCAGAACGAGCGTGGCCGTCTCGGCGATTCCCCAGTCGGCTCCCGTGATGCCGGCATCGGCCTGCGCGAGCACGTCCAGCGAGGTGTCCGGGGCCAACATTCCCACTCCCCCGGCTTGCACCAGCGCCAGCACCGGCGCCAGGTCGGCCGTGTGCCACACCGCGGCGCGGCGGACGGCCCGCTGCGCGCACCAGGCCACCGCCCGCATCCCTGCCTCTTCCATCGACGCCACGACCTCCACGGTGACACCGACCTGCCGCGCACGCTCAACGAAGAGGGCCACAGGATCGTCGAAGACCTGCGGCGGCGGGAGGACCGGGAGATCGACCGGTGCGCCGGAGGCGCCCGCCGCGGCGGCACCTTCGTCTGAAGCACCGCCCCCACGAAGCGCGATGCGAATGAGCTCGAGGACTCGCTCTCGGCTCATCGAGTCCGCCACCGATCGCGAAATGCTCGGGGAGCCAGCGGGGGCGCGGTACGGTGGGCCGTCCACCCCGCGAACGGATACGGCAGCCGCTCGATGCGGCCGCGGCGCACAACCAGCCGTTGCAGCAGCCGTCCAAGACCGCTCAGAGCACGCAGCCGCGCGGGGCTGCGCATCGCAAACGTCCACGCGCGGGCAAACAGGCGATCGACGCGGCCGGTCAGCCCGGCGCGGACGGCTCGCGCCCGCAGCTCGAGAAGCATCCTGGGCAGGTCGATCTTGACCGGACAGACCTCCGCGCACGCGCCGCACAGCGTCGACGCAAACGGGAGCTCCGAGGCCCGCTCGAGCCCTTCGAGCACCGGCGTGATCACCGCGCCGATCGGGCCGGCATAGACAGCGTCGTAGGCGTGCCCGCCGGCCCGCTCATATACCGGGCAGACGTTCAGGCAGGCTCCGCAGCGGACGCACCGCAGGGCTTCTCGAAGATACCGGTCTGCCAGCAGCCGCGTCCGTCCATTGTCGAGAATGACCACGTGGAGTTCCTCGCACCCGTCGTGCTCCCCGGTTCTACGCGGCCCGGTGAGCAGGGAGACATAGACGCTGGCCCGCTGACCGGTGGCGCTGCGGGCCAGGAGACGCAGGAGCACACCGAGGTCTGCCAGCCTTGGCAGAACTTTCTCGATACCCATCACCGCCACGTGGATCCGCGGACGCGTGGTCGTCAGCCGCGCGTTCCCCTCGTTCTCGACAACGACGATCGTCCCAGTCTCTGCGATGGCAAAGTTGACGCCCGTGATGCCCATGTCGGCCGCGAGGAACTCGGCACGCAGCTTCTCGCGCGCGACACGGATCAGGTCCTCCGGCCGCTCGTAGCGCGGGACACCGAGTTTTTCTGTAAACAGCTCGGCTACAGATTCTGCCGTCTTGTGGACGATGGGCGCGATGAGGTGGCTGGGCCGGTCGCCGGCGAGCTGCACGACATACTCGCCAAGATCGGTCTCGACGACCTTGACCCCGGCGGCTTCCAGCGCACGAT
>JBOGSE010001026.1:0-3014 GCA_050694895.1 bacterium
GGCGGGGCGGTCCGGCTGCCGGCCGTGAGAAGATGAAATCGGTCATCCAGCCTGGCAGCGATCTGCTCCACCGTGAGCACATTCGTCCGTGCGGCCGCCAGCTCGATCGCGAGTGGGATCCCATCAAGGCGCCGGCAAATTTGCGCCACCGCGGCGGTCCCGGCGACGCTGAACTCCCGATTCACGGCCAGGGCTCGTTCCACGAAGAGGCGTGAGGCCTCGTATCGTGTGAGAATGTCCACCGCCGGGGGCCGTTCCGGATCGGGCGTGGAGAGCGACGGCACCGGCCAGACGAGCTCGCCTCCCACGCGCAGCGCCTCACGGCTTGTCACGAGGATCCGGAGGTGCGGGCAGGCTCTCAACAGCGCAGCGGCGACCTCGGCGCAACCCGCAATGAGGTGCTCGCAGTTATCGAGCACCAGCAGCAGTCGCCTGCGCCGCAGGTAGTCGGTGACGGTGGTGAGCACCGGCCGGCCAGGCTGCTCGCGCACTCCCAGGCTGGACGCGATCGTCTGGGCAACCAGAGTGGCATCTGAGAGCGCGGCCAGATCTACCAGCCAGGCGCCATCGGCGAACTCTTCGAGCAACTCCGCGGCTGTCTGCAGAGCAAGACGCGTCTTCCCACAGCCTCCCGGACCGGTCAGTGTCAACAGCGGCGTCGTGAAGAGCAGTCTTCTCACTTCTGCCATCTCGCGCTCGCGTCCGACGAAACTCGTGAGCTGGCGCGGCAGATTGTTGGGCAGACTGTCCAGGGACTGAAGCGGCGGGAAGTCGGCGGGCAGGTCGGGGTGAACGAGTTGGAACACCCGCTCCGGCCGCTGCAGGTCTTTGAGGCGGTGCAGGCCCAGGTCACGCAGGCCCGTGTGCGCCGACGAGGCGGGGTCAATGAGGTTGCCGGTGCTCTGAGATAGAAGAATCTGTCCACCATGCCCCGCGGCACAGATGCGCGCGGCACGGTGGACATCCAGGCCGATGTATCCATCAGCAGCCGCGACGGCTTCGCCCGTGTGGAGCCCCATCCGTACCCGCAATGATGCATCTTGTGGCCATGGATGCGTGTTCAGCGCTCGTTGGGCGGCCAACGCCGCAAGAACGGCGCCCCGGGCACTCGGAAATGCGAACAGGAACCCGTCCCCCTGGGTCTCAATCTCTTGGCCGCCCTCCGCCTTGAAGGCGGCGCGCAGCATGTGCCGGTGCTCTGCCAGCACATCGGCATAGCCGGCATCGCCCAGGTGCTGCAGGAGACGCGTTGACCCCTCGATATCCGTGAAGAGAAATGTGACCGTTCCGGATGGCAGGGCAGCCATCGCTTTGGTACCCCGATGCCCTCGTCAGAACCTGGCCAGCGCGTGCTCGACGGCCACCTCGGGTGACATCGCCTCTCCCTCGGCCCACGCCGCCGCGAACACGACATCGGGAAGCGCGGCACGTGCGGACGCCACGGCACGCTTATACCCTGCGCGGTCGGACGCCGTAATGGGAGAGCCGGTCGCCTCGCGCAAGACCGCGGCGGCCCCGAAGAGCCGCGCCGCACGCTCATGCTTTCCTTGCGCCGTCGCGACCTCCGCCAATCCCTCGAGGCACGTGGTCAGAGCCGCTTTGTCTCCAAGTTGACGAAACATCGCTATGCTTTCCCGCAGCAACTCTGCCGCGCGCTCATTGTCGCCCCGCCGGCATGCCAGCATCCCCAGGTGACTAAGTGTGTATGCAATTCCTCCGTTGTCCCCCAGTTGCCTGTACAGATTCAGGCTCGCCTGGTGCAGCGATGCCGCTCGCGCGTAGTCGCCCTGAGATCGTGCGGCGATCCCCAGGGGATTCTGCGCATAGGCGATGCCGGCTGTATCGCCCAACTCCTGGCAGAGCATCAGACTTTCTTCGAGCAGCGTCGTGGCCCGCGCGTAATCGCCCGCGAAGATGGCGTTTTGCCCAAGCTGGCGTAGCGCCATGGCCAGACCCCACTTCTCTCCCAGTTCGCGAAAGAGTCTCGCGCTTTCCTCGTAGAGGACGACGGCATGGGTGCTGTCATTCTGGGCATCGGCCGCAAAGCCGAGCGCGAGCAGCGTTGCGGCGATCCCCCAGGTGTGCCCGATCTCGCGGTATAGCGCCTGGCTTTCCACAAACGCGGCGTGCGCCCGCTCAAGGTTTCCCTGACGGAGTGCGACCTGCCCCAGGATGGTCAGCGAGATCGCAATGCCCAGCCTGTCCCCGAGATCCCGGCACAGCGTAAGGCCCTCCTGCGCCAGCGCCGCCGCCCGCCCGTGGTCCCATTGACGCCACGCCAGGGCGGCCGCCGCATAGATCGCCTTCGCCCGCGCGGCGGTGCCGGCTACGCCGGCGGCGCTGCTTCTGGAAAGGGCCCTCTCCAACCACTGGCGTCCCTCCCGCCAGTGGCCGTGGACGAACCACAACCACCACAGCGCCCCCGCGAGTCGCAGTCCCACCTCGGCGTCCCCACGCTCCAGCGACCACTCCAGCACCGCGCGCAGGTTGTCGTGCTCCCGCTCCAGCCGACCCAGCCACACTTTATGCTTTGGACCCTGAAGCTCCGGCTCGGCCTGCTCTGCCAGGCGCAGGCACCAGTCTCGATGCCGCCCGCGTACTGGCTCAGCCTCTCCGGACTCCACCAGTCTCTCCAGACCATACTGCCGCACCGTCTCCAGCATCCGGTACCGGAACTCGCCGTCTTGCTCCTCCGCCATAACCAGCGATTTATCCACTAGTTGGGAAAGGAGGTCGAGGACTTCGTACTCCTCACCGTCCATGCCCTCCTCGGCGTAGATGGCCTCAGCCGCCTCCAGAATCCACCCGCCTGCAAAGACAGCAAGCCGCCGCAACAGCGCTCTCTCCTGTTCCGATAGGAGTTCATAGCTCCAGTCCATCGCTGCCCGCAGCGTCTGATGCCGGGGCGGCGCCGTCCGGCTGCCACCACCCAGCAGATGGAAGCGGTCGTCCAGCCGCGCCGCGGTCTGCTCGACGGACATCAGCTTCACCCGCGCCGCCGCAAGCTCAATCGC
>JBOGSE010001027.1:0-1106 GCA_050694895.1 bacterium
GCATCGGCGGACGTTCAGGACTCATGGGCTTCGTGGAAGAGCGCGTGCACCTGTGCGGCCGCCCGCTCCCACGTGTAGGCAGCTGCCCGCCGGCTGGCCTCCGCACCCATGGCGCGCCGCCTGTCGGGATCGCGCAGCAATGTCTCCAGCGCCTGGGTCAAGGCCGTGCCGTCGTGGGGCGGAAACGTCCAGGCCCCTGGACCCAGCAGGCTCCCTATGGGGCCGACCTCGCTGGCGACTACCGGTGTCCCGCAGGCAGCCGCCTCGATCGCCGGCAACCCAAAGCCCTCTTCCAGTGAGGGCAGGACAACCAGTTCGGCCCGGTTATACAGATGCACCAGCGCGTCATCTGGAACGTAGCCGGTGAAGAGCACGCGGTCTTCGAGACCATGGCGCGCGACCAGGCTTCGGAGCTCAGGGTACGCAGAGTAGAACACGTCTCCGGAATAGTCACCCACCAGAAGCAGGCGCAGTTCGGCAAACTCGGGGTCTGCGATCAAAGACCGGTACGCGTTGATCAAGAGGGGAAGATTCTTGTGGGGGCTGAGTCCTCCCACGTACAGGAGAAATCGGCAATCGCGCGGCACGGGAAGCCGGGGCAGGACCTCTGCGGCGTCGCGCGGCGACGGGAGTTGACCGAAGATCGAATCTGGTGCTTCCAGGACGACGCGCATTCGCTCGCGGCGCACGTGAAACCGCTCGATGATACCCGCAGAGGCATGGTCGGACACGGTCAGGATCAGCCGCGCCTGCCGCACCGCCAGCGCAAGCTTGGCTCGCCAGAAGACCTCAAATTGCCGCCGGGCGAACACCTGCCTGGGATGCCTCTCAGCAATCACGTCGTGAATCGTCACGATCGTAGGAACGGAGCGCAGAAGTGGAAAGAACGTGGAGGCCGACGGGAAAAAGAAGACGTGCAGCGGCTGGCGAGCGACAGCGCGGGCCATGCGCCACAGATCGGGCAGTCCCCGCCGGCCCGACGCTGAGGCGGCCAGGGCGGGAGGTCGGGATGTGGCTACCACGGCTTTTTCCATCTGCGGAGGAATGTCCGGCTGCGCGGCCGTCTCTGGGTCCAGGAAGAGCAGATAGCGGTCTCCGTCGCTGCG
>JBOGSE010001028.1:0-6144 GCA_050694895.1 bacterium
CGCACCGAGCTCATCACGACCGGAAGCCCGCGGCTCAACCCCTCGACGCCCGTTACCGTCATTATCGACAGGGAGACGAGCTCTGCCGGAGAGGTTCTCGCTGCGGCCTTTCAGGAGCATTCGCGCGGCCCGCTGGTTGGGGGACGCACCGCCGGCCGTGTCGGGTTCGGCGCGGGATACGCGCTTCCAGGTGGTGCCGCGATTCTCGTGACCATTAGAACCGTAACCACCGGGCGGGACGTGGTTCTGGAGAAGCGGGGCGCCAGACCGGACGTAGTGGTGGAGTTGCCCACGACGGATCTCGACCGCGGGGTGGACGCGCCGCTGCAACGCGCCGTCCAACTCACGGCTCAGCGCGTCGCCGCACGGGACCCCATCGCCGTCCACAGATAATCGTGCCACTGAACGGACCGGTCCTGATCACTGGCGTCAGCGGGTTCATCGGCACGCACCTGGCCGAGCGGATTCTTCGCGACGGCATTCGGGTACGGGGACTGGACATCGTCCCGCAGGAGAACGGCCCGCGCATCGACTTTTATCGGGGTGACCTCACCGATCCGGCGAGCCTCCGGGCAGCGGTCCGGGATTGCGAGATCGTCTTTCATCTCGCGAAATGGACGGGCCGCCCCTGGACGTGGCAGGCAACCTCCGCCATCGACGTCGCCGGGACGGCCAACCTCCTGGAGGCGTGCCGTCAGGCTGGGGTGAGGAGGGTCGTGCATCTGAGCAGCATCGTCGTATACGGGCCTACGCACCGCGCGGTGATCACCGAAGACGATGCCCTCTGGCCTGTCGGCGCCTACGGGACCGGCAAGGTCGGCGCCGAGCGGTCGGTGGACGCCGCCATCCGCCGAGGGCTCCGCATCGTCACGGTACGCTCGGGACAGGCGTACGGTCCGCGCGCACCAGGGGGCACGGTCACGCCGATTCGATGGCTGCAGGCCGGACGGCCACTGCTCGTGAATGGAGGCCTTGGGATCACCCATCCCATTTACATTTTGCATTTGCTCGACGCTCTGCTCCTGGCCGCGGCGCGCGACGGCATCGAGGGAGAAGCGTTCAACGTCGCGGACGGAAACATCACGTGGAAGGAGTTCATGGGGCACTACGGGCGGATGAGCCGGCGCCCGCTGCGCTCATTTCCGGCGGCCGTACTGTGGAGCATGGCGCTGGGAAGCGAACTCTGGGGCCTGCTCCGCGGCCGGCCCCCGAAACTGGATCGCGGCAGCGTCGCATACATGACGCGGCGATCACACTTCAGCACGGAGAAGGCGCGCGCACGTCTGGGCTGGTCGCCCGCGTTGTCCATGGGTCAGGCGATGGCCGAAACCGAACGCTGGCTGAAGAACGCGGGCCTGCTGCCGCGGTGAGCGATCGGGTCCGAATCGCGGACGGCCGGCCGGCATTCGTGACGGGTGCCGCGGGCTTCGTGGGCGGCAGGTTGGCCGACCGCCTGATCGGCATGGGCATCCCCGTGCGTGGGCTTGTGCGCAAAGCCGAGCAGGCGGCACGCTTAGAGGCCCGCGGCGCTCACGCCGCCTTGGGCGATCTGACGCGGGGAGACACGCTGGCCGATGCGGTCCGGGGATGCGACATCGTGTTTCATTGCGCGGCCTGGATGGGCCGGCCACATACCCGGGAGGCCGCGGTCGCGGTCAACGTGGAGGGCACACGACGGCTGCTGCGGGCTGCGCTCGACGCCGGCATTCGGCGATTCGTGCACGTCAGCACGATCTCGGTCTATGGACCGACGACGTCGGACGTCATCGACGAGCAGACGCCCTTATGGCCCTTAGGACTCTATCGGGAGACGAAGATCGAGGCTGAGCGGGAAGTCGCGAAAGCGCAGCACCTGGGCCTCGCCACCGTGATCCTGCGCCCGGGTCAGATCTTCGGGCCCGATGACACGGGGTGGTCGCCCGCGGCCATCCGGTTGCTTCGCAGGGGACTGCCCCTGGTCGTTGACGGCGGCCACGGATTCTGCTACCCGATTTATGTCGAGAACCTGGTGGACGCGCTACTCTCGGCGGGCGACATGGATGGAGCGGTCGGCGAAGTGATGAACCTCGCCGATGCCGATGTGCCCTGGCGTGAGTTCTTCGGGTACTATGCGGCCATGGTCGGGCGCCATCTTCGGTCGTTCCCATCCTGGGCCGTGCGGCTCATCACCACCGGTGCCGAGATCGTCTCGTCACTCACCCGACGTCCGCCACGCTGGCACCGGACCGAGCTCGGCTACCTCCTCCGGACGAGCCGGTACAGCACGGCCCGTGCCCGCGCCGTCCTTCGTTGGAGCCCGCGCGTGCCGCTCAACGACGCAATGCGCCAGACCGAGATATGGCTGCGCCAATCGGGAATGCTCCCCGAACCGCAGCCTGCACGATAAGGGGGCGTCGATGTTCGATCCGATTCAGATCTGGGCGATCGTGGTTCCACTCGGCGCCTATCTGCTGGGCTCAATTCTTCCGGCAGAGATTCTGGCGCGCCGGCAGGGGCTCGACCTCAGGCAGGCCGGCAAGAATCCGGGCGCGGGGGAGGCCGGGCGGTTGTGGGGACTTCGCATCGGGATCCTGGTCTTCATCTTCGACGCGCTCAAAGGAATCGTGCCGCTGATCGCCGGGTGGCTCATCGGGGTCCCGCCGTGGTCGCTGGCCCTGGCCGCGGCCATGTCGATCATCGGGCACAACTGGTCGATCTACTACGGGTTTTGGGGCGGGCAGGGTCTGTCGACCGCCGCGGGTGTCTATCTGTACCTGCTCCCTCACGCGTTTTTCGTCGCCCTGGTCCCGAGCCTGTTTGCGTGGTGGAAGACAAAGTGGATCCCCATCAACGGCATCGTCGGTCTCCCGATCATCAGCCTGCTCGCCTGGCTCAACCCCGATCCGGTCCGGCGGACCACGGTGGTGCTCATCTCAATCGTGATGCTGGTCCGCCAGCGAGAGTGGATCGGGCAGCGGCTCGCAGGGATCAGGGCGCGCCGTCGGTCTTCCGCACAACCCGACGCAGGCGCTGAAGCCCCTTGATCACGATCTCGCGCCGCCGAATCGAAATCAGGCCCATGTCTCGGAACCGGTTCAGGACGTTCGTCACCGTCTCGCGTGTGGCGCCGATCATGCTGGCCAGGTCCTGGTGCGTGAGGCGCAGCGTCGGACGCCGTTCCTGATGTTGGGGATCCGCGCCGGCCTCCGCCAGTCGCACGAGCAGCGCGGAGAGCCGGCCCGGGACATCGCGGAAGGCGAAGCTCTCGATCTCTTCCTCGGCGCGCCGCAGGCGCTGCGCCAGGGCCTTGATGACACGGAGTGCCAGGTCGGGTTTCGCGCGCAGGAGTTCTTCGAAGTCCCGCAGGCTGAGCACGCAGATCAGGGAGTCTTCGAATGCCTCGCAGTGCACCGCAGTCGCGCCCGCCAATGCTCGCTCGCCGTAGATCTCTCCCGGTTCAAGCAGCGCGAGCACGTGTTCCCGGCCGCTGGCCGAGTACCGTGAGAGTTTGACCCGGCCTTTCTTGATCAGGTAGATCGAGTCGGGCGGATCGTCGGGCCTGACGATGACCCCGCCGCGCGCATAGGACCGCATCACCGTGCGTTCGGCGAGGCGACGCATCTCCGCGTCGGTCATGCCGGCGAAGATGGCGATGTGCTTAAGATACCAGAGCTTGTCGCCCTCCGCCTGATGCTCCGCTGTCGGTGTCAGCGCCATCTCAGTAGGCCCGTGCCCAGTACATCGTGGCGGTCGCCGGCTGTCCACAGGCCAGACAGGTCCCCTGCGGCGCATCGCGCAGCGGCATGACGCGGGGGGACGCGCCTGTCCGCTGGCGGATTGCATCCTCGCACGCTCGGGCCTGACACCAGCCGGTCTTTATGAATCCCCGACGGTCCCGGATGGCCTCTTCGAACTGCTCCATCGTCGTGGCGCTCACGGTGTGCGCTTCGAGAAACGTTTTTGCCTGATCGAAGTAGGCCCGCTGCACGTCATCGAGCGCGCGCGGCACTGCCTGCTCAATGCCTTCAAGCGGCACGGTTACTTTGCCCCCACCTGTCCGTTTCACCATCACCGCCTGGCCGGCGGCGATCTCGCGCGGGCCAATCTCCAGGCGGATCGGCACGCCGCGCATTTCCCAGTCGTTGAACTTCCAGCCGGGAGTGTACTCTTCGCGATCGTCGAGGCGCACGCGCGCGACCCCCTTAAGTCGCTCGCCCAGGGCCTGCGCCGCGGCCCGGACGCGCTCGCCGTCCTTGGCCAGGATCGGAACGATGACCACCTGGATCGGCGCGATGCGGGGCGGCAGGCCGAGCCCGCGGTCGTCGCCGTGGGCCATGACGAGCGAGCCGATCAGCCGCGTTGAGACGGCCCAGGAGGTCGTCCACACAAATTTCTCGATGTTGTCGCGATCGAGGAACTTCACCCCGAAGGCTTTCCCAAAGTTCTGCCCGAGGAAGTGGCTGGTACCGGCCTGAATCGCCTGGCGGTCCGGCATCAGCGCCTCCAGCGTGTAGGTCCAGTCGGCGCCCGCAAACTTTTCAGAGTCCGACTTCTTGCCGACGATGACGGGGATGGCGAGGACGTCTTCCAACAACTGCCGGTAGATCTCCAGGATCGTCAGGCACTCCCGATCGGCATCTTCGAGGGTCGCGTGCGCAGTGTGGCCCTCGTGCCAGAGAAACTCGCTGGTGCGAAGGAACAGACGCGTGGCCTTCTCCCACCGCACCACGTTATTCCACTGCAGTAACAGCACCGGGAGATCGCGATAGGACTGAATCCACTTTGCATACATCGGCATGATGATGGCTTCGGAGGTCGGCCGCACGGCCAGGCGCTCGGCCAGTTCCTCATCACCGCCGTGCGTCACCCACGCGACCTGGGGCGCAAAGCCTTCCACATGCTCGGCTTCTTTCTTGAGGAATCCCTCCGGTACAAACAGCGGGAAATACGCGTTGACATGCCCCGTCGCTTTGAAGCGCTCGTCGAGCCAGCGCTGAATGCCTTCCCAGAGCGCGTAGCCGTACGGGCGGATGACCATGCAGCCCCGGACCGGCGAGTAGTCGGCCAGCTCGGCCTTGAGGCAGACGGCCGTGTACCAGTCCGAGAACTGCTCGGCCTTACTGGGGATCTCCTTGACGAACGTCTGTGCCTCGGTGGACATCATCCCTCCAAAATCAAAAGCCCCTCATCCTCAAGGGACGGGAGGCTCCCGCGGTACCACCCTTGTTCCATTCGGCACTCACGCGCGTATCGGGCGCACCCGGCGACCTTGCTCGGCCGCGGCTCAGGGGTGGGATGGCCCCGTCATCGCCTGATGTTACCGGCAGTCTAGCATGGAGCGGGAACAAGGGACAAGGCTTCAAGAGCGGCGCCGGGCAGGAAAGACCGCCAGAATCACCAGGGCGTCTTCAGCCAACACGTAGCTCACGCACCAGTTCCTTACGACGAAGTAGCGGAACCCGGCATACGGCTGCCGCTCACGCACAGCGTACATCTCGGGGAAGTCGGAAACGAGCCTAAGACGCTCAAGAATCTCTTGCCGCGGGCCATGGGGCAATCGGCGGAAAGCATCACCCGCTGGCCTCGTCCAAAGGATCCTCACCGTTTGGCCTTACGACGACGGATTCCCCTGACCACCTCCTGGTGCGGCCGCAAATGGCCCCCGCGCCAGGCCGCGATACCGGCATCCATCGCCTCGCGAGCGTACGGCTGAACCAGCACGGCGTCCAGAGCCCGTTCAACCCGTTCCCTCTCGGCGAAGTACCGGATCGCTTCGCGCACCACAAAGCTCTGGTTTCCGGCCCGCGGGGAGGCGAGCTCTTTGAGGAGGCGATAGGAATCGTCATCTAGGACGACCTGGACCTTCCTAGCCACATCAATCCTCCTTGTTCATGATCTATCATGATTCTACCACATCAATGTCCCCTTGCAGACGAGCCAACGTCCCCAGTGCCTGGAGGGCCCTTCCGACACCTTCCTTGTTGCCCATCTCGCGAAATATCTGAAGACTCAGGGCGGCTGCGCTTCGCGGTCACGGGACCGGCGAGGGCAGAGCGCCGAGGAGGAATTCACTCCAGACAGCGCTCTCAACCCCTGCCAGTCGTGCGGTCGTCTGGCCGCCCGGCCCCGTGAGGACAAGCGGCCTGAAGCGCGGGTACCGACGAC
>JBOGSE010001029.1:0-6565 GCA_050694895.1 bacterium
CATGGCGAGCTGGTTGACCAGGGCGATGTTGACGTTACGAAAGACATTCTCCAGCAGCTTCGCCATCTCGGCTGCGGCGGGAGACGACACCGGCATCACGGCTGGCCCCAATTGCTCAAACACCCGAACCGCGCGGCGCGTGCTCTCCGGATCGACACCACCGACGATCACGGGCGTGTTACGCACGGTGTAGTCGCGCCGCCCCGGATCGACGCGTTCGGGCGCAAAGGCCAGAAAGACATCGCGCCCGACCACCAGGCCGCCCGCCTCCAGCATGGGGAGGACCAACTCTTCGGTCGTGCCAGGATAGCTCGTGCTTCGCAGAACCACGAGCTGGCCCGGGCGCAGGTGATCCGCGACACCGCGGGAGGCGGCCACGATACTGGATGTATCGGGCTGTTTGTTGCGCGTGCATGGGGTAGGCACACAGATGAAGATCGCATCGGCGCGCTCCAGATCGTCATACGATTGCTGGACATTCAGATGACCGGAGGCCCGAACGGCGGCGATATCGGCCGCGGAGACGTCGGCAATCGGCAGGTCGTCGCGTTCCAGCATCTGGACTCTTTCGGGGTCGATGTCGACCCCAGTGACCCGAAACCCCTCTCGGGCAAAGGCGACCGCCAGAGGCAGACCGACGTAGCCGAGCCCGATAACGGTGAGCTGCGCCTGTCGCGTCTGGAGCAACGCATCGAACCGCGCCGCAGCCGAGGGTTTGTGCTCGAGTGTGGTCGTCGCCATGATAAAGCTCCGCCGTGCCGGTACAGACTATCGTACGGGCGGGTGGTGATTCTCAGTGATCCGGGTACTTGGGCAACCCACAGATGGTCGCCCGTCTCACATCAGGACGCGAGCTCTATATCGGTGACGTCCATCTCGACCGGTGTCGCACTACCCAGCAGCCGAAGCAGGACCCGCACGCGCTCACCCCGGCCGCTTGGTCGTTCCAGGATGCCTTCGAGGCCAGCGAAAGGCCCGTGCACCACGAGCACGGGCTCGCCTATGCGGAAAGACGGGCGCCACTTGACTACCGCGCCGCCCCCGCACCGGTCCATCAGCAATCGCATGGCCTCCGCGGGCACAGGCGTCGGCATGTCTTCGGTGCCGACGATCCGCTTGACGCCCGGCGACCATTTCACCGCGTACCAGGGATCAGGTGTCAGGGTCATATGGACAAAGAGGTATGAAGGAAAGAGCGGCTCGACGACGGTTACGCGGCGCGACCGGCGCTTGCGCACTTCCTCCACTCTTGGGAGGAAGACCGGCAGACCGCCCCCCCGCTCCCGCAGCCAATGCTCAACCCGGTACTCGTGACACGGCTTCGTTTGAACCGCGTACCAGCACGGTTCTTCCATCGCTCTGGCCTGCCAGCGATCGATCAAGCTACGCCTGCCAGGGGACTCCGATCCCGCGGAGGGACCCGGTTCAGCACGGCGCCGAGAATACGTGCCTCGACGCGGTCAAAGAGCCGCCGCATCTCATGCTGCTCACGCCTGGAGGCGCCCTGACTCGAGACCACCAACAGCACGCCGTCAACGCACTTGCCGACATGGAGCGCGTCGGGATATCGAAGAATAGGGGGGGTATCGACAACTACCAGGTCGAACAGCGTGCGCATCCCCTGAAACAGTGTACTTAGTGCGTGTTGAGTGAGCAGGGCCTGCGCGGCCACGTCCGTTCTCCCCGCAGGCATCAGGGCGAGGTTTGGGATTCGCGTCGGGACTACGGCGGTTTTGATCTCGGCCTTGCCCGTCAACACCTCGGAGAGGCCCGGAGCCTGGGACAGCCGAAACGCCCTGTGGAGCTCCGGGTCCCGCATGTTAGCGTCGACGAGGGCCGTCGGCCGTCCTGTGCGCGCCATCATCATGGCGAGGTTGATCGCCGTTGTTGATACGCCATCGCCCGATTGTGCCGCGGCGACAGCAACAAGGCCCGGCGGCTTGCCGTTGCTGCCCAGGAGGACGCTGGCCAGCAGGAGCCCGTACGCCTCCACGAACGGGGTTCCCTGGTCGGACGACGCAACCGTCGCAAACCCTTGCGTCTTCATCCCACCTACCTCCTACTGCTCATGAACTGACGCCACGACTCTGCTTCGTCGGATTAGCCTCACCTAGATCCCCCGTTGATCCAGGAGGCGACCGTCGCGGTGACGGACCGGATTCCGCCGGCCGCGGCCCCAGGCGCCACGTAGCCGCGCGCGACTGCTGCTGCTACCGTCACTGCAAGCACGATGCCGACGGTGAAGATCGCAGTTGCCGGTGCCGTCCTCACCTGGCTCTGCTCTGGAACCTGCGCCAGCACGGGCACGCCCAGGATGTACTCTGCCTCCTGCGCGGTGCGGATGCGCCCGTCAAGGGTCTCCAGGATGAAGGCGGCGAAAATCCCGAGAGCCAGCCCCACCAGACCCGCGGCCGCGGCCGTTCTCGGGAACGCGGACGGCATGGAGCGGACGGGCGGGATGGCTGCCTCAATGAGCTGGAGACTGGCGGGGAAGAACCCGGCCTGATTCTCACGAAGGAGGATCTCCTGGTAGCGGGTGGAGAGCGTAATGTAATTGCTCTCGAGCACGCGCTGCTCGCGCACAAGCCGGCTCTCCTGGATCTCGGCTGAGGGAAGAGACGCCATCAAGGCCAGCAGGCGGCCTTGCATGGCCTGCAGGCCTTGCACACGGGCATTCACCGCCTCAAGCTCGACCTCTTGAGTCACGATGTCCCCCACAAGCCGCGCGTGGATCGGGTTGGGAGAGGTGACTTCCTCCCCAATTGCGGTGCGGGCTTCCGTCTTCAGCCGGCTGCGGATCTCCGCGATCTCGCGGGTGATCTGATCGAGCCGGGGGTGCTGGGGTGTGTAGACTTGCGACAGTTGCACTCGCTGCATTTCGAGATCGACAAGCCGTGTCTGGAGCTGCCGGAAAACCGGGTTGTCGGTTGTCGCCCTCGATGCAACGATGGCGGGCTGCTCGCGCGACAGCCTGGACCGAACGGCTCCTAGGCGGGCTTCGACCTCCCGGCGGGTCACCGTGGCCGCATCGATCGCCGCTCGGTTGCTGGCCACCGCGGTCAGCGTCTGGCCGCTCGCCGCGGCAATCGACGGCACCTGGCGGCTCTCACGAAACGCCTGGAGGGCGCGCTCCGAGGCCTCCAGTTTTGCCCGGACCTGGGCGAGTTGGTCTTCGACGAACCGGCGCGTCTCTGTGACGCTGGCTCGGTTGGTGTCACGGAAGTAGATCACAAACTCCTCTGCCGTCACATTAGCCAAGTTGGCAGCCAGATCGGGGCTTGGCGCAGCGGCAGAGATACGAAGGAGCGAGGTCCCACGGACTTGCGCAGCATCCACCGCGCGCTGAACCGTGGCAGGGCCTGACAGACCCAGCCGCTTGGCGACACGGGCGGCGATCGGACGGCTGGCAATCAGCTGGATGATGTCATCCATACCCCCTGTGGCACGGCTGGCATACGCGGGGTCAACACCGCCGGGCACCGGCGGTGTTGGAGCGATCACCGGTGCGGTCACCAGCATGGTGGCCGACGCCGCATAGCGGGTCGGCGACCGACCCGCTTGCCAGTACGCCGCGGCGACGGCGATCACCACGACGATCATCACCAGCCAGAGTCGATTGAGGATGACCTGGACGTAGTGCTTGAACTCGGTGGTTTCCCCACTCATCATTTGCGACTCCTTTCCTAAAGATCCCGGCTTCCGGAGCCCCCTACGGGGATCCGAATAGCGCCCTGATCAGACCCAGACCACCCAACCAGGAAAGAATGTCCGTCCACCTGACGAGGGGACCGGCCGGCACATAGACGACATCGGCATTCTGCAACGCAACGTTCTGCGAGAGGTCCCCCCCGAGGATCTTGTCCAGATTCACCTGAACGACTACCGGCTTGCCTGTAGGACTGTTGCGGATGACGCCGATGTTATTCGTCGCGGCGCGGTCCGCAGTTCCGCCAGCACGCGCGATGGCCTCGATGACGCGCGTGTTGTCTTCGAGGTCGTATGCCCCGGGCGTGCGCACGTACCCGAGCACAAGGACACGAATCTCAAGAGCTGGCAGCATGATGACGTCATTGGGCTCGACCGCGATGTTGGCCGAGCGATCGCCTCTAAGCAGCAACTTGTCTAGATCCACTTCGATCGAGTTGCCCGAAGCGCGGCGGATCAGCGTGGCTCGGCGCAGGGATGCACGGGGGGTGACCCCGCCCGCGCTTGCCATGACCTCCAGAAGGGTCCAGCCCTTCTGAATCTCGACAGGGCCGGGCCGCACAAACTGCCCGACCAAGTAGACGTATTGTCGCTCGGTGCGGGCCTCTCGAAGGGAAACCACCACCTGCGGATTTCGCAAGAATTCCTTCAAGGCGGTGGTGATCTTCCCGGCGAGCTGCGGCGGAGTCAAGCCAGCGGCAATGATGTCACCGATTAGCGGCAGGGTAATCTTCCCATCGGGGCGGATGGTTACGGCACGGGTGAGATCGGGCTCACCGAGGACCGTCACGTCCACGACGTCACCCGGGTTGAATACATACTCGGCCGGCGCCTGCTGCGCCAGTACGGAAGGAGTCGGCCCGCCAACCGGCCCGGCAAGGATCGAGAAGCCCGCGACTACCAGGCCGAGAAAGATTGCCAGAATCGAACGGAAGACCTCCTTAGCCGGCTCTCCCACGGACCTCACCCCTTTCTTCCACCAATCGGTCGTCAATTTCCCGTCCTTCGAGGACAAGATACTCTTCCATCTCGCTGGTAATGGGGTCGGCCCCCATAAAGAGACCAACGACAACCCAGTCCTGGCCCCGGTAGGCTAGCGTGTCGCCGATGAGCTGAGGTCGGCCGGGTCGGCTCACGCAGTCGCGGGCGCGCACGGTGATCTGCGAGGTCACCAATTCACCCTCGTAATGCGTCAGTGGTCGCACATCCAAGTGTATCGGCGGTCCGCCAAACAGGCCCTCCCTTCTGCGAGGGAATTTGCGGCGAATAAGGGACGACCGTTCGACCTCCTGTCGGTGGATGCCTAATCATCCGAACGTATGAAGGGGCCTTGCCGCGGCGGTTCGAGACAGGTGGGAACGGGGCAAACGACTCGTGCCGGGGAATCCCTCCAGGGAGCCCCTCGGGCCTCCGGGGCACCCGGGGAGTGCGACCGCTCCGGGCGACGGTGGAATAGCTCGGAATCTACCCACAGTTGAAGACCTCGGAGGGATGATCGAGTGCGGAACATCGTCATTCTGGGTGGGGGGCCAGCGGGGTTGACCGCGGCGATTTATGCTGCCCGGGCTAACCTGGCCCCAGCCGTCATAGAAGGTGCCGAGGCCGGTGGGCAGTTAATGCTGACCACACTGGTCGAGAACTATCCCGGGTTTGAAGACGCCATCATGGGACCCGCGCTCATACAGGCCATGCGGAAGCAGGCCGAGCGTGTCGGCGTCGAGTTCATCACCGAGGATGTTGTGGAGGTCGCGCTCGGGCGGCGGCCGTTTGCCGTTGCGACGCAGTCGGGTCGGCGCCTGAACGCGCGGTCCCTCATCCTGGCCACCGGTGCATCGGCCAAACTCCTGGGAGTTCCGGGGGAAGAGCGCCTCATGGGCCGGGGGGTCTCAACCTGCGCGACGTGCGACGGCTTCTTCTTTCGGAAGAAGGACGTGGTAGTGGTCGGAGGAGGCGACTCGGCCCTAGAGGAGGCGCTCTATCTCGGCAATCTGGCCAGGTCGGTGACCGTCGTGCACCGCCGAGACGCGCTGCGGGCCAGCAAGATCATGCAGAACCGCGCATTTGCCCACCCGGCCATCAGCTTCGTGTGGGATTCGGTTGTCGAGGACATCCTGGGGGACGGTGTGGTCCACGGCGTCCTGGTGCGAAATCTAAAGACCGAGGAGGTCGCCGAGCGCAAGACCGACGGGGTGTTCGTGGCAATCGGCCATCTCCCCAACACCGCGCTCTTTGCGGGTCAGCTTGATCTGGACGAGCTCGGGTACATCAAGATCCGCAACGGAGCGGCAACAAGCGTCGAGGGTGTGTTTGCCGCGGGGGACGTCCACGACCATACCTACCGCCAGGCCGTCACCGCCGCCGGCTACGGATGCATCGCCGCGATCGACGCGGAGCGCTGGCTCCAGGGACAGGCCGCGCAGGATTAGGCACGGGGGCCTCCCCAGAGCGGCTCGTGTGTCGAGGCCAACCTTAGCGCATCTGTGGAGGCCGAGGCTTCGGGCCGTGGCGGGGAGGTCCTTGCCTACTGAACTTTCGCCTCCAGCGCGCCGTCCAGCCGGCGCTTGAGCTCCTGCTTCGGCATGAAGCCGACGATGCGCTCGACCAGTTTTCCGCCCTTGAACACCCCGAGCGTAGGAATGCTCATGATGCTGTAGCGCATGGCGAGCCGCTGATTGTCGTCGACATCGATCTTGACAACCTTCACCCGCCCCGCGTACTCGCCGGCCAACTCTTCGACGATCGGCGCAACCATGCGGCATGGTCCGCACCATTCTGCCCAGAAGTCGACAAGTACCGGGAGTTCGGCTTTGCTGACTTCCTGCTCGAATGTCTCCTCGGTGACTGCCAGCGGCTTTGCCAT
>JBOGSE010001030.1:0-22468 GCA_050694895.1 bacterium
GAGCCAGCGGGCAAACGCCACCGGCCAGTCTCGGCCCCGCATCGGACGGGACATTGAGCCTCCACGATGGCTCAACGTCCACAGTGGGGCTCGGCACGTGCGTCGTCAACGTGGCAGAGTAGTGCTAGGCCGCACCCACGCCCGGCGGAGGTTACCGATGCCCACCCCTGAGCAGGTAATCGCCCAGCTCGAAAGCACCGTAGCCGCCCTAGAAGCTGCCGGTGGCAACGAGGCCCTAGTCACCACGGTCCGAGCACAATTGGAACAGGCAAGGCGTGCCCTTGCCGAGGGCCGGCCTATTGACCTCGCGCAGCTCCAGGGGTCCGGCCCGCCGTCACCGGGCGAGGGTGCGGCCTAACCAGCGCATGCAGCTGCCGGGCGCCCCTACGCCCCGCACCTGGCGGCACGGACCTCGGACGCGTGGCTGCGGAACATAGGTTTGTAGTGTGCGGGCACGGCGCCCACAGCTGATGCGCGATCCGTTAGGCGCATCCATTCTGTCGCCCGCGCGCCGCGGTCTGGACTGCGGATCGAGCGGCGCGAAAGACTCCTGAACACCAAGAACCGATCGCGAACTTCGGCGAATCCGAAATACAAGGCGGGTCGGTGCCTTTCTGATCGCATTACTGCCCGGGACGGCCGGTTGCGCGCAACCGCCGGCTCGCTTGGACGCACGAGCGCTGACCGATTACATCCTCACGGTTCGCGTCTTGCCTGACGATCGCCGCCTCGAGATTTCGGGCACGATGCGCATTCCCGCCGCGGACAGTGCCCGCGAGGAGATTCACCTATCGCTCAGTGAGCGAATGAGCGCGGTGCGCGTGGAGGTCGTGGAACCCTCGCGCAGTGCGGGCCTGGCGAAGCTGGACCGAGTGGAGGGCGGCAACTGGGAGCGACTGGAGGGCGAACGAAGGAACGCGAAGTGGATCCTGCGTCCGCCGCACCCCATTCCACCGGGTCAGCCGCTGGTCCTCCGGTTTTCCTATGCCGGAAGCGGAGAGGTTGCATTTTTGTACTACGTTGGGCCGGAAGTGGCCTTTGCGTCTGCCTGGGGAGACTATTGGTATCCGGTCGTGGACAGTGCCACGGGCAAAGGGACTGGTGAACTCACCGTAATGGTTCCGACCGGATGGAGGATCGCCACGGGTGGCGTGCGCCGCAGCAGTGCGGAAGAAGAAGCGCAAGGTACGTTTCGGTCCGCCATTCTTCACTCGACGTACTTCTCCTTCACTGCTGGCAACTACACTGTGGTTCGCCACGAGGGCGCCGTTCCCCTGTCCGCCTACCTGCTGACGCGCAGGGACCATATCGACTCGTATCTTACTGGCGTCGCCGCCCTTCTAAGTGCGCTCATCGCGGAGTTCGGAGCCTATCCGTTCGATGAGCTCGTTCTAGTCGAAGTGCCCCGCGAGCTGGCCATTCAAGCGGGGTTCAACGCCTTTAGTCCCCCTGGCCTGATCGTGGTGAACAGCCGGGCGTTTGACGCACCGGATGTCAAGTACCTGTTGGAGTGGCTTGGCCACGAGATGAGCCATCAGTGGTTTCCACACACGGTCGCACTCCGGGTTCCGCCAGGGTTGTCCATGGAGGAAGCGCTGGCGGAGTACGGCGGCCTGCGAGCGGTCGAAACGATCGCAGGTCCGGAAGCCGCGCGACGGATGCGCACGAGTGGCTTCGAGTACGATCCGATCTACAGTGCTGCTGCCTACTTCAACTTGGTCGGAGCGGGCGTAGACCAGCCGTTGGCAGATTTGCAGCCGAGTCTTGAGCATCGCAATCTCGCCTACAACAAAGGCTTCTTGGTCTTCGATATGCTCTCGCGTGAGATTGGACGAGCTGAGTTTCAGCGCATTCTCCACGAAATCACTCGCGGCCGCCGGTTTCAAACCATCACGTGGCACGAGTTCTTGAATGCGATCACAGCCGGCTCAAACATGAATCCCGGTGGGTTTTTCGAGCAGTGGTTTGGGCGTATTGGAGCGCCGGACTTTCACCTGTCGTGGAGTCAAGAGGGCGATACTTTGCGGGGTGTCATCTCGCAGCCCGCGCCACACTATCGGGCACACCTGAAGATCGAGATACGGGGCAGCCACGGCCAGCGCCTGGTTCACGTCGTGGAACTCAAGGGAGCGAGGGCTGATTTCGCTGTGGCCGCTGGCTTTCGCGCACAATCAGCGGTTCTCGACCCTGCGTACGAGGTTCTAAGGTGGACTCCCGAGTATCGCGCCGCGGCGGACACCGCGCGATCCGAGCGGGACCATGGCGATGATAGAACCGGCTCCCATCTTCCCGGGAGCGGATGATGTCAAGTCGACGCCCTGCTTTTCCTCGGATCGCATATGGCCATGAGACTGCTCGGCTTCTGCCTCGGGTTGATCGTCGTGGGCCCGATTCCGCTTCACGGCCAGGATCTCGATGCCGCAGACATACAGGTCACCCTTGATGCCGCGCTCCCCCTCGCCCTCGCAACGGCGGCCAAAGCGTTTCCGGACCTTCCGCGCTATCTGCTGTACTCGATTGGGCCGCGGGCCTTGAAGGGGGTCCGGGAGGGTTGCACTGGCAGGTGCGCTGGCAGGACCGAGCCTTCCCCACCGGCGATGGCTGGTGGTACGCGTCTATATGAACGACGGCCATGCGGTCGCGACCCGACTGGTCGACGGGCAGAGTCCACGCACCGATAGCACCTCGTCCCAGCGATAGCGCCTAGGTGGCGCCGGACCCTGCTCGAGGCAACGCGGTCACTCAGCGATCGGCCGCTTCACCGAGTTCGGACGTGGCTGGCGCCTCACCACCGCTTGCAGCTGACGGGCCTGCCGGGGGCTCGGCCGCCGATGTGCCCTCGGCTTCCGCTTCGGCCGCTGTGGAGGCGTTCAATTGTGTGCGTGGAGGCTGGTGCCCGCAGCTGAAGCGGGGTTCGTTAGGCCGACACGCAGGTCTCCTGCTCATTGGAGCTTTCGCTCGCGGGCCTCGTCTCTCTGATTCGTAGCGCAAGGAGCCGATCATGGCGGTCTTAGTCACTGCTGATGTTCAAGGCCAAACGGCGCAAGGGTATGACGGCATGCTCGCCGGGCTCGCGAGCGCTCTGAAACAGGCCCCGGGGTTCATCCTGCACACCGCGCATCCCGTCGACGGGGGCTGGCGGATCGTTGAGGTCTGGGAGTCGCAGAAGGACGCAAGCCAGTTCTTCGCAAAGTACGTCCACCCGAACCTGCCACCGGGGATCAAGCCCAAGCGCACGGTCCAGGCACTTCGCGGCCTTGTGAAGGCCTGAGGCTGGGGTGGGGTAAGAGCCAGCCGTCGCGCGTGCGGCCTAACCCGCACATGCAGCCGACAGGCCGACCGGGCGCCGGCTTCCGCCCGGGCGTCGGCAGCGCTGAGCGCGCTAAGGAAGCGTAGGATTGTGCGGGCGTGGAGTGTTACCCCCCGCAGCTGATGCGCGATCCGTTGCGGCGCTCCTGGAGCTCCGCTGCGGCTCGACGGGCCGCCCCCTCATGGGAGATTGGTGCGTGGATCTGCTCACCCTTGCGCTTCGCCTCGTGCACATCGTCGCGGGTGCCGTCTGGGTCGGCATGGCGGTGTTTACCGCCCTATTCCTGGTCCCGGCCATCCAGGACGCCGGACCCGATGGCGGCAAGGTGATGGCCGCGCTGCAGCGCCGGGGGCTCCTGACCGTCCTCCCCCTGCTCGCCCTGGGCACCTTGCTCTCGGGGATCTGGCTGTACTGGCGGGCCTCGGTCGGCTTGCACCCCGGCTATGTGACCTCGCGCGTCGGCCTCGCCTTCGGACTCGGCGGCGTGGCGGCCCTCGTCGCCTATGGGGTGGGCATCACGGTAATGCGACCGGCCATGCTGCGGGCGACCGCCCTCGCGCAGGCGCTGGGGGAATCAACCAGCGAGGCGGAGCGAGAGGAGCGCCTGGCGGCGATCCGACGGCTGCGGGCGCGCGGCGCCACCGCGGGGCGTCTGGTGGCGCTGCTCCTGCTCGTGGCGGCAGCGGCCATGGCGGTTGCCCGCTATCTCTGAGGGGGTGCCACGCCGGGAGCGCCGCCTAACCACCGCATGCTGCTGGCGGGCGCTCCCCAGCCGATCGCCCGTTGATCCGCAATTGCGTTAGGCCCCAGCAATCTGACCTCAACTGACAGAGCCGAGACGTGCATGCTCTGATGCCCGCTGCAGCGCTCGAGCCGGTACTCCGCGAGCTGAACGCCTGTCTCGGGGCGCCTCCCGGTGCGGTGCGGGCACGGGCACGCGCGCGGGCGGCCGCGCTGTTTGGCGCCCCGGAACGCCTAATCGTGTATGGCAGCTTGGCGCCGGGCCGAGCGAACCAGGACCAACTCGCCTCGTTAGGCGGCCAGTGGACTTGCGGTTGGGTTACCGGCGACCGGGTGCCCATTGGCTGGGGCGTCGAGTTGGGCTACCCTGCGGTCCGGTGGCGCCCTGGTGGCGAGCGCATCGAAGCCTGGCTCCTGGACTCCTCCGGTTTGCTGGCCGCATGGGATCGGCTGGACGCCTTCGAAGGCGCGGCGTATCAGCGGCTGCTCGCCCCGTTTGAGACCGAGGCCGGCATTGTGGCGGTCGGCTACCTCTATGCTGCCGCGGCTGGGGCCTAACCACCGCATGCAGCTGACGCGCGATCCGTTAGCCAGACAGGTAACCGGGATGACGAAGTCTCCTACGCTCATCGATTCAAGGAGACCGTGCGCGATGCGTTCGGATACCTTGGGCGCGAGTTCGCGTTTCGAGAAGTGGAGCCGCCGGCGAGACACCTCGAGGTGAACCCGTTCATCGTTTGGTTTGTGAGCGCGACAACCTTGGTGCAGGTGGAGGGAATCAACTGGGGTTTCGGCGCTCAAATGATCCTCGGTCCAGCGGATGCCGGAGATGAGTGGCATGCCACCGTGCCCCTCTGGGCAGTCATCGAGCACCGGAGACCAGACCTTACGAAGAGGCCACGAGGTTACCGGGTCAGCTCGGCGCTATTCGTGTTTACGCTCATGCTCTCCAGGAGGCGGCCATTGATGTGCTCAGGGGGAACTTTGGGGTCTTCGCCTCCGCGCGCGCCATCGTCGAGGCGCAAGGGAGTGGCGTGCCACCCAACCCGCGAGGGAACTCCGCCCTGCATACTTTCTTGACGCCCCGAGTACACCGCCCCACCGTAGCGCTCACACCTCGACAGGAGCCCAGCCGGCGAACGCCGAGGCTGCAGAGCCCCACGCGCGCGGAGAGCGCGTGGCTTCCAGTTCGGCACAGATAAGGAGAAGGGTATGTCAGCCCCAGCGGCCACCGCGACCCTCCATGAGCGCCTCGGCGGTATCTACAGCATCGCGACGGTCGTCGACGACTTCATTGATCGTATCATGGTTGACCCGCGGTTGAACGCGAACCCCGCCGTCGACGAGGCGCACCACAGAGTGCCACCGGCTGGCTTCAAGTACCTGGTGACTGAGATGGTCTGCTGGGCCACCGGCGGTCCGCAGCAGTATACCGGCCGGCCGATGGCGGACTCGCATCGCCACCTCCACATTACGCCCGAACAGTGGGAGGCTTTCCTCGACGATTTCCAACAGAGCCTCGACCAGTACCAGGTCCCGGCGCTCGAGCAGGGCGAGCTGCGAGCGATCGTTCAGAGCACCTACGGCGACATCGTTGTCGCTACCCGGTAATCCGGCCCACACCACCTCTTCGCCGGCTCTGTGGCTCCGCCTGGCTGGGCCGCCCGGCCCTGGGGACCGCCCCAGGGGTTGCCCGTCTGGGCGTCCAGCTCCAGGTTCTCGCCAGAACGTTGCCGCGGCCGCCGAACGATCGGCCATCCACCTTCCGTGAAGACCTGCGTAGGAGGAAGCCATGCGTACTCTGCCCAAGGCGTTCACTGGCTTAGCCGCCGTCGCGTTCGTGCTCGCCGTGGTAACCAGTTTTGCCGGCCCGATCATTGACGTCGGGCCCGAGGGGTTCTCCCACGCCTGTACGAACCTGGCGCTACTCGGGATCGCGCTGGTGGTCACCGTTCCGGACCGCATCGCGCGCGGCCCGGTGCGCGAGCTCCCCTAGGCACCGCCTTTAGGCTGCAGCAGTCTCGAGGAGAATCGGCGATGCTGTGTTTCCGGGTAGTCGGCACCCTTCTGCCTGGGCTGGCCGTATCGGCCATCGCCTGCGGCGAGAGCGTTGCGCCGGAGCCGGAGTACGACTTCGGCCGAGTCACCGCACGGTTTGGCTCCGCTACCCTCTGGGAGTCCTCGTACTTTCCGGACTCGGTGGTCGCGGCTTACGACCCCGGGACCGGGCACCTGCAGATCCAAGGTCAGCAGGTCCGCGCAGCCGGTCAGTGGCCGACGCTCCAGGTATTGGTCGGTCGGCAGGCCCAAGTCGGAGGCTTTGCGCTGACGGCCTCCACCGCGCTGCAGGCCAACTACGCGGCGTGGTTTCCGTGGACCGGTGGATCGGACATGTTCTTTCTCTCGGAAGGAATCGGCTCGGATTCCGTCTGGCTGGAGGAGTTCGACCCGGACGTTCGCGTGATTCAAGGCCGGTTCCATTTTCGTGCTCGGGAAGCCAACGGTTCAGCGGCGGTCGACGTCGAGGGGCGCTTCCGCGGGCATGTCAGCGTGCTGCCACCGCTGCAGCCTTACTAGCGCAGGCAGCTGGCGGCCGCTTCCGTGGGAAACGCCCGGCGACACGATGCCGCAGGAGGGGATCGATGACCATGATGGCTTCGAAGCTGCTCATCCTACGAGCCACGATCGCGCAGGACTCGGCGACCCTCGCCCACTTCACGGTGACACCGAGCGTCACGACCTGGGTTGCCCGTCGCCAGCAGGACGACCCCGAGGCACTGCAAGCGTGGGCCCGCGCCCCGGTCCTCGCCGGATCCGCCGCGGAGGGTAACGCGAGTCGCGCCACCCTACGCCGGCTCACCTGGCATCCGAACTGTCCACTGCTTAGCACGCTCAGCGCGACGCTGGTTCAGCAGCGGGAGCGGCCGTGGACGGTGTCGATTCGCGAGCTCACCAGCGATTGTCGCTAGGGCCGCGTGCGGGGCCGACGACCGTCGCAGTCGAGGGTACCAACGATGAGGGTCATCCTCGCTGCATTGATACCGCTCCTCGCGGTTCCGGCTTCTGCGAAAGGACGGCAGCCCATCATCGACATGCACCCGCATGCCTCGGCGGCGGCCGAGAACGGACCGCCGCCTTTGGCCCTCTGTGTGCCCGTCGGGGAGCACCCGGTCCGCGATCCGGGCAGACCGTGGGAGGAGATCTTCATCGCGTGGCAAAAGAATCCACCTTGCCCTGACCCGGTATGGTCGCCCCCAACCGACCAGGCCCTGATGGAGCAGACGATCGCAGCGCTCAAGCGCCGAAATGTCATTGGGGTTCTGAGTGGGCCCGCCGAACGAGTGCAGCAGTGGAGGCAGGCGGCGCCGGATCGATTCATCCCGGGCTTTCAGTTCCAGTTCGGCCGCGAAAAGCCTTCGCCGGACTCGCTACGCCGCCTGTACGAGAAGGCGCGCTTCGCCGTCCTGGCCGAGGTGACGAACCAGTATTTGGGGATCGCACCCGGCGATTCGCGCTTCGAACCGTATCTGGCTGTGGCCGAAGAGCTCGACAATCCCCTAGGCGTTCACATCGGGACCGGGTGATCGAGCGGGCGATTCAGGCGATCGAGTCAGCTCCATTCCTGAGCGACACTCAAAAGCGAGACATCCTGTACAACAACGCGGCGCGGTTTCTTCGTTTGAGCGATGCCGAGATTGCGAAGCATCATACAGGCTGACCGGCGTGTGCAGCTGATGCGTGATCCGTCACTCGTCAGCCAACCGTTCGGTGAAAGGTCGGACTGATGTGATCCCTGACCTGCGAGATACGATCCTCAACACCTGGCGCACCAACAATCGGGTGACGGTCTTCCTGATGGAGCACCTGCCAGCTGGGCTGTGGGCCGCCCGCCTGCCGGGGGCGCCCCGTCGGACGATTCGGATGATCGCCGGCCACATGCACAACACCCGGTGCGGGTGGATCAAGACCTTGGGCGAGGAACAGGGAGTCCCAGTGCCCCGCAGCGTCGACCGACGGCGCATCGGGCGCCGGGAGCTGGTACCAGCCCTGCAACGGAGCAGTCGGGGTATCCTCCGCCTGCTCACGCTCGGCTGTGAGCGGGGCGGCAGGATCCCGATGGCCTCGACCTACACCTGGCGCAGTCTTCCGCTCGATGTAGGGCACGTTCTAGCCTATTTCGTTGCTCACGAGGCGCACCACCGCGGCCAGATTGTGGTAGCGGCCCGGGCATTGGGCTATCGCCTCCCGTTGGCGGTCACGGATGGCCTTTGGCAGTGGACGAAGCGTGCGGCGGAGGCGAGGTCCGAGCAGCGCTGACGCTTAACCCGCGCATGCGGCTGACCGGCCGGAGCGGTCCTGGGCTCCGCCCGGGTGCACGGTCCCCTTCAGGACGCCGCGCTCCTCGTGGTCATTGTAATCGGCCTGTCGCACATTCATTGAGCGGGCCCGCACGGGTGCCCTGTCGCTTCCAACGCAAGGCGGGGCACGTCGTCCTGGACCAGCTCCGCACCGTCCATACGGAACGGTTGGTGCGTCGTCTTGGCGTGCTCCCGAGCGAGCCGTTGACGACGGCGCTCGCGACGCTCCGGAAGATGTTCGCGATGTCCTGCCACCACGGGGTTGGCATGATCGCCTTCGAGATCTCAATTGATGGTCAGAGGAAGTGCACCGCGGGAGTACCTGACGTGGGCGTCGCTTCGGTAATCGCGAACTGGGTCCGTCGGGCTTCTCGCGATCCGACGTCAGGACAACCAATCCCCGGCCGCTTCGAGGAGGAGCTTACGCTGGATGTCGGAGGTCTCTCGCACGACCCGGATGGCGGGTCGGTTCACCTCAAGTGGCTCCAACAACCCTTGAAGCTTGGTCAGCGGATTACCCTTGCCATCGTCGAGACGGAAGAAGCGGATCCGCCTCGGGCCCGCGACCGAGAAGATCCGGCATGGGCCGAGCGACGGAAACGCGAGTACTACGAGCGGCTTAAGCGCGAATATGGCGATGCGTGACGCCGGTTGCTCCCTAGCGCTCGCCGGCAAGATCGCCCGCAGCTGGCGCGCGGTCCGTGAGACGCGCGCGCTGGCACCGGACTGCCGCTGAGGTCAGGAACGCAGCCGCCGGATGATGATTCGGCCATCAGCCTGCCGAATCTCCTGGCCGGAGGCCAGTTCGACGCGGGTGAAGCGCGCGCGCGTGCGGTCCGCGGTGAGCGCGTAGAGGTACACGGCCACGCCGCCGTCCGGGGCCTGTTCGCGGCCCGCGATCTCGCCCACGCGTCGGGCGGCTCCCGGCGCAAGGGGCTGAGCCCAGCGCTCCGTCACGCTGGCCTCGGGCACCGGGTCGAGCAGCGGGGCAAGATCGGCAGCGACCGCAAAGAACACCAGCGGCTCCGCCGTTGCGTTCACTACCCGCACATCGGGCTGAGTCGTGCGGCTGGGGGTCGCTGGGGCGGTGGCAGTGTTCGAGCAGCCAACCACAGCGACGGCGACCAGCAGCGAGCGAAGGGTGAGCACCGGCATCTCCGATGAGGGCTCCTGGTGTAGAGACGGCTGGGAGGCGGGACCTGTGACAGAGGGCGGGTCAGGTCTCGCCGGCGCGGCGCCTAACCAGCGCAGGCAGCTGGCGGGCGCTGACCGATCGAGTTCCGCCGGCTGCGGCGCTCCGCGGACGCGGCAAAGAGCGTAAAATTGTGCATCCGCGGATGAGTCGCCCGCGGCTGATGCGCAAGGCGTAGGCGGCGCCAGGAGACCCTGATGCTCAAGTCGATAGCCATCGGTAGCGCAGTAGGGGCGCTCGTGTGCCTGGGGCTCGCTCAGGTGTCGGATCCGGCGTTCCTTGGAGTCACCTCCGAGCCCTCTAGCGTCCTGTTCTACGGCGTCACCGGGCTACTCGCGGGCGCGCTCGGCCTCGTAGCTCTTGGCAGCGGCTCCCTGTCAGTCGTGCGGCGCGCGAAGGCCGGGCAGGAGCGCACCACGGGGCGGAAGATGATCGCCCTGGCCGCCCGGATTGTGTTGGGACTCGTCCTCCTTGGCGGAGTGCTGGGGCTGGCAGCCCTAGGGTATCGGCTCAGCGTCCGCTGAGGCGCCGCCTAACCAGCGCATGCAGCTGGCCAGTGCTGGCGCGCCCCGCGCCTAGCGGCGCGGACCTCCGACGCGACACGCCACGCAGGTCGTATGGCCAAGATCACACCCGAAGTGCTCGCTGCCGTCGCCGCCGCCCGCGAGGCTTTCCGCGCTCGCGGCCGCCCCCTGTCACCGGACGCCATCGAGGATCTCGCGCGCACCTGGCTGCAAGGGTGGCGCGAGATCGAGGGCACCGGCGAGGCAAGCGCAGATCTGTGGGCTGGTTTGGAACTCGAGGAGTTGCACCGCGAGGAGCCGGAGAGCGCGCTGGCCGTACTCGGACGCGCGCTGGACTTGGAGCCGGGCCTCGACGCCGAGTACTACGTCTTCGAGGAGCTCCGGACCTTGCTGCAAGCCCAGTCGGCGTTTGCGCAGAGTCGGCTGCCGGTGTTTCTCGAGGCGCACCCGAGTCTGCGCTCGCGGCTGACGCGCCTGTGCCAGGGTCAGGCAGTGCCGCCTGGATGGCCTGACGACGTCTTCGCCCAGCTGTGCGCCGCCGTGGCACCGCCTTGATCGTCGCTTGATCGGGCGGCAGCACCCTGCACATATCCTGACCCGGGGATCGCTGATGCCGATGCGGATTCGTGGCCTTCCTCGATCTCAGAAACGACCTCGAGGGGACGGCGGCGCTGATGAACCGGCTAGACGTGGTGATCACGATCGGGAACGCGGTGGGGGAGCCGGCGGGGGCGCTAGGCCGGCCGGTGTGTCGCCTAGTGCCGAGGTCGGGTGACTGGACGACGGTGGGAACCGACACGCGGCCCTGGTACCCAGCGATGCAAGTGTTCGCGGGCGTATCGGCGGCAGAATGGTCCGGCGTGATTCACCGCGCTGCCGAGGCGCTCGCGGCCCAGCCGTAGCCTCGCGCCGCAAGGGGGCGCGACACGCGAGAGCGGTCTCGAAGCGCAAATGCGACAGGAACTGGCCAGTTCCTGTCGCATTTTGTGTGTTTGCGCACCCATTTGCTCCTAGCCTCCCGAACAACCGAGCATCAGATTTCGGATGCACTCATTGCAGAGAGCGCGAAGCGTTGAGCTTCGTAAGGGCAGCAGGTCTCGTTTAGGGCTCGTTCACAGTGGCGGTCTAACCCGCGCATGCAGCCGACCGGCCGTAGGGGCGCCAGCCTCCACGCGGGCGGCAAGCTCCTTGAGCGCGGTAAGGAACGTACGTTGGTGCGGCCTCGGGATTGAGGGCCGGCATCTGATGCGCATTCGATTACGCCTCACGGAGCAAGTCGCCTGTTCCCCAACGGGAATAGGCACACAGCACTCGTGGCGGTCCTCAGGATGCTTCATGCGATCGATCGCAGAATGAAAATCAACCGCCTCAGCTGCGAATCGGGGAGCGTCCTATGTCGTGCACGACGGTAGGTACAGCATGCGGATCGGGCGCGATACCCGAAACTTTCCGGGACGGTTGTTCGACAGTACCTGAGCAATCCCGGTCTATCAGTCAGGGACACCGGTGTCCTCATCGACGAGTTCGAGCAAGGCATACGGACTCAAATGAGGAAGTCCGTGAGATTGTGACACGGCCGTCCAACGAGGAGCCGCGCCCTCCCTGCAACCGCAGTCCCTGCGAAAGGACAGCGCATCATGAGCATCAACTCAATGACAAACGCTGCAGCGGCTCGCCGCCCTGACACGGTCCCGCTAGGAGAGGTTCCGAAGACTTTCGACCAGATTGCCAAGGCATCGACCACGCCGCCAACGACCACTCCACCTCCTGCCGCGCCAGGTAAGCCCGCAGTCGTAGCCCCTGCTCCAGTGGATACCACGTTCAACGTGCTCTTTGGATACATTCCAACCGAAGTGCTCACTTTGTATGTTGCGGTGCTTGCCGCAGTCCAGCAAGAAGGCAAGGTAGCGCCTCCTGATTGGCTCGCATTCTGGATCTTTCTGGTCGCAACCCCAGTCATAGTATGGCTCGTGTTCGGTGCAAAGCTTAAGACTCTCCAGAAGCCACTTCCTTTAAAGATTGGCGCGTGGCCTGTCTGGGAGATGTTTGCAGCCACCGCCGCATATACAGCGTGGGCGTTTGCGCTTCCACATTCGCCATTCACTGAATACGGCTGGTACTCCTCGGCGCTGTCCGCGCTTGCCGTACTGGTCGTATCCACTTTGCTCGGGCTTCTTGCGCCGTTCTTTCAGAGGCCACTGAGCACATGAGCAACTCGCTGAGAGAACGGGCCAGGTGCTAGCCTAGCAGTGTCGGGAAAGCAGGCGGGCGCTGTGAGCGGTCGGAGAGATCCTTGACGGATTAGACCGGAGACATGGTTCCGTTAGGCGGCACGTACGGGCTGGAGCAGCCATGAGAGCCAGTCTGGCCCCGTTTGGGTCGCAACCACGCTGCTACATGGCGTGTGCGGTGCCGACTGCACGCTGCGTCCTTGCCCCGGGCTCGCGGTGCAGCTCGAAGGGGTGATTCCTTCTGAGTATTCGGTCACCCTGTCGTCTCCCACTGAGCAGTCCGTCGCAAGAACGTGCAATTCGACCAGCCCATGTCCGGCAACCTCATTCGCTTCGTTGGCTATGCGCCCGAAGTGGTCACTGTGTCGGTCATGGGGCTGGCACCTCGGTCGCCGTGACGATGCAACCGAGCTACGAGACTGCGTACCCCAACGGGCCAGATTACGGTGGATGCCGCACGGCCACCATTACTGTCCCGCTCGAGTGACTCAAGTCCGTGCCGTCTAACCAGCGCATGCATTGACGGCGCGAGCTCGGACGTTGTGTTGGGTACGTTTGGGGCGCCGCCGCTTATCCGTGTTTCGTTGCGCGGACACCTGAAAGCGTGATCGCGAGAGCGGAGATGTACGACACGACCACCTTCCTGAACGTTGACCTCGACGTCTCATCACGCGACGACTTGGCGCCGTTGGCCGACGGACTGCGCCCGCAAGTTCATGCGCTTCACGTCGGACGCGTCGGGCGGCGCTACTGGGCTCGCTTCGAGCTCCGCGCACAGCCAAGAACGCCCGATACGGCCATTCGTCGCCTCGTGACAGCCATCCAGCGCCTGCCGGCCCGGCAACGCACGCGCTGGAACCGGACAATACGACGCGACTTCAACGTCGGCATCCAGGCGGCGCCCCGACCACACTGCAGCGAGTTCCCGATCGAGCCCCCCACCGTTGCTATGGTCGGCAAAGTGGGTGGTCGAATAGTCGTCACCGTGTACGGCTCGTCGCCGTCGGGTGAGTAACGATGAGCGGTGGTGCCGCCCGATCCGGGCCCTGAGGCGACCCGTTAGTGTCGAGCACCGCGCGGGCTCCTCTGCCTCCCGTTGACCATCTCGTCTGGGGAGGACCGAGCCTCGAGCAGGAGATCGAACGCCTTGAAACCCTGACCGGGGTTCGGGCGGCGATCGGCGGACGCCATCCGGACGAGGGCACTCGAAATGCCCTCATCCGGATTGGACCCACCATCTACCTGGAGCTCATCAGCCCCGATCCCACGCAGGCACCGCCGCCGCATCCGCGCTGGTTCGACCTGGACACCCTGACCGAACCGCGCCTCATCACCTGGGCGGCCAAGGCCGCCGACCTGGAGCAACGCGCCGCCAGGGCTCGGGCCGACGGGGTCGAGCTCGGCGAGGTGAGACGCAGCCAACGTGAACTGAGCAATGGTCAGGTGCTCTCCTGGCGGTTGACCTACCCCGACATGCGTCTCGGGACCGGGCTGGTGCCGTTCCTCATTGATTGGGGCCAGAGCCCGCACCCGGCTCAGACTGCGCCCGGAGATGTCCAGCTTCTCGAGCTCTGGGCGGAGCACCCTGATCCGGCGACGATCCGCGCTCCGCTTCGGCAGCTCGGGCTCGACCTCGACGTGGTCACTGGTGCAGCGCCGGCATTGATCGCAGTCCTCGATACGCCACGTGGAAGGGTCGAGCTTCGGTAAGCCGGTACCCTCCCCAGGGCCGCCCGCGCTACCTTCCGCTCCATGAAACCACCGACGCGAAGGATCCTTGTCGTCGTCGGAGCCCTGCTCGCTCTCGTCGTGGTGCTCCTCGTCCTCCTGCCGGTGCTCTTCGCCGATCGGATCGAAGGCCGAGTGAAGACGGAGGTGAACCGGACCCTCCACGCCCGCGTGGACTGGCGAGACGCCGGTCTCGGTCTCTTCCAGAACTTCCCCAACCTCACCCTGCGGCTCGACGATCTGACGGCGGTCGGGGTCGGCAAGTTCGAGGGCGATACCCTGGCCTCGGTCCGGCAGCTCCGGGTGGTTCTCGATCTGGCCACCGCGCTCCGGAGCACGTTGGGCGGCTCGTCCCCGATCGTCGTGCGTGCCGTCGAGCTCGACCGGCCCCGGCTCTCGCTGGTGGCACTCGAGGACGGCACCGCCAATTGGGACATCATCAGGAAGGACACGACGGCGGCCCGCCAGCCCGAGGCCGGACGCCCGCTTGCGGTGAGCCTCCGCCGCTTCGCCATCGATAGCGGGTCCGTTGCCCTCGACAACCGTGCGGCGAAGCTGCGGGCCTCGGTGCTCGGCCTGAACCAGACGCTCACCGGTGATTTCGGGAACGACCAGGTAGCCGTCGAGACCCGCGCCCACGCCGACTCGGTGACGCTGGAGTTCGCCGGCATACCGTACCTCAACCAGGTGCGGCTGGACCTGACCCTGGACGCTGCAGCGGACCTGGCCAAGAAGACCTTCGCCCTCCGGGAGGGTAGCGGGCTCCGCCTCAACGAGCTGCTGCTCGCCGTATCCGGCACCGTCGCTTCGGCCGGCGAGCGCCTCGGCCTCGACCTCGCCTTCGGCGCGCGCAAGACTGAGTTCAAGCACATCCTCTCGCTGGTGCCTGCGGTCTACGCCCGTGACTTTCAGTCGGTGCAGACCTCGGGATCGCTGGCGGTGTCCGGCCGGATCAAAGGCGACTACGGCGACGATGCATTCCCCGCTTTCTCGCTCAACGCCAAGGTGGACAACGGGACGTTCCGCTATCCCGACCTCCCCCTCCCCGCGCGCGACATCGCCTTCGAGTTGCGCATAGCGAACCCCGGCGGCGGCGGCGACAGCACGGTGGTGAACCTGAGCCGGCTGCACCTCGTCCTGGGAAAGAACCCGATCGACGCCGGGCTCGTGCTGCGGACGCCGATCTCCGACCCCGACGTGGATGCCCGCATGACCGGCACGCTCGACCTCGCCGACCTGCGCCGCACCATCAAGCTCGATCGCCTGCAGGAGCTGACCGGCAGCATTGCGGCCGATGCGGCGGTGCGGACCCGGATGTCCTGGGTGGACAAGGGACAGTACGACCGCGTCGCGGCGCGCGGCACGGTGAACGTGCGGGATCTCGCGGTCAAATCAGAGGCCCTGCCCCGCCCGCTCGCGATCCAGGAAGCGTCGCTCCAGCTCGCGCCCCGCCGGGCGGAGCTCAAGTCGTTCACCGGCACGGTCGGGAGCAGCGACCTCAAGGCCTCAGGCTACCTCGACAACCTGCTGGGCTATGTCCTGCGCGACGACGACCTGCGCGGGAGCGCGACCCTCACCAGCAACAAGTTCAACCTCAACGAGTGGCGGAGCGACGAGGGCGAGCTCAGCGTCATCCCGGTGCCGCCTCACATCGACTTCGCGCTCGAGGCGAAGGTGGGCCAGCTCCTGTACGACAAGCTCACCTTGACCAATGCGCGCGGCCGCCTCCGGGTGAAGGACCAGCGCCTCACGCTGGAGAACTTCGCCGTCAACACGATGGGCGGTGAGATCGACGTCAACGGCTTTTACGAGACGACGGCCCCCACCAAGCCCACCTTCGACGTCGGCCTCAAGCTCCAGAAGCTCGACATCCCCTCGGCGTTCGAGCAGCTCACCACGGTGCGCCTGCTGGCGCCGGTGGCCAGGTACGCGCGGGGCAACTTCTCAGCCGACCTCCGGCTGAACGGCGGGCTGGGCAAGGACATGATGCCGCTGTACCAGCAGCTCACCGGGAAGGGCAACCTCCAGACCTCGAAGATCCTGATCCAGGACTTCCCCGCGCTGGAGAAGCTGGCCGCGGCGACCAAGCTCAACTTCCTGAACGACCCCACGCTCGTAGCCCTGCGCTCGCAGTTCGACATCCGCGACGGCCGGCTCCACATCCAGCCGTTCGCGGTGGCGGTGGGCGGGACGACGATGACCGTGTCAGGCTCCAATGGTCTCGACCAGTCGCTCCAGTACAACCTGGGCCTGCGGGTCCCGCGTTCCATGCTCGGCGCGGAGGCGAACCAGGCGATCGCCGGGCTGGTGTCGAAGGCGGCCGGCGCGGGGATCGATCTCCAGGCCGCACCCGAGGTCCCGCTCGGTATCCAGGTCACCGGAATGGTCACGAATCCCTCGCTCAAGATCGAGCTCGGCAGCGCCGCCGGGTCGGTGACGCAGGCGGCGGGCCAGGCGCTGAAGGAGGCAGCGGCAGAGCGCGTGGACTCAGCGAAGCAGCGGGCGGCCGCCGAGGCGCAGCGACTGGTGGGCGAGGCGGAGAAGCGGGCCGCGTCGATCCGAGCGGAGGCCCAGACGCTGGCGGACAAGGTGAAGGCGGAGGGCTACCAGCAGGCCGACTCGCTGGTGGCCCGGGCTGGCAACCCGCTCGCGAAGGTCGCGGCTAACGCCGCCGCGGACCGACTCCGCAAGGAGGCGGACAACAGGTCGGCGAGCATCGTCAAAGAGGCGGATGTACGGGCCAATGCGCTCGTGACCGAGGCGCGGAAGAAGGCGAGCGCACCGGCTCCATGACCGGTATCCTCGGCTGTTGCGCGATGCATCACTGAGCTGCGTCAGGAGAGCAGGAGAATGGGTACGAGCCATCGGATCACAGGCGGCGGGGGCGTACAGCTCCACGCGGTCGAGACCGGTAACCCGAAGGGTCGCCCGATTCTGTTCCTCCATGGCATCTCGCAGTGCTGGCTCTCCTGGAATCGCCAGATGGGCTCGGACCTGGCCGACGACTACCGCCTAGTCGCGATGGATCTCAGGGGGCACGGTCTCTCCGACAGGCCGCGCGAGGGCTACGCCGACTCGAGACTCTGGGCTGAGGATGTCGACGCGGCCATTCACGCGCTGAGCCTCGATCGTCCGATCCTGTGTGGTTCTTCATACGGACCGCTCGTCATCCTCGATTATCTCCGGCATTACGGTGATGATGGCATCGGCGGGTTGAACTTTGTCGGAGGGGTTACGAGGCTTGGCACCGACGAGGCGGTGTCGGTTCTCACTCCCGAGTTTCTCAGCCTTGTACCAGGTCTTTTCGCCACGGACGTGGAAGAGAGCGTCCGCAGTCTCGAGTCGCTCGTACGCCTGTGCTTTGTTCAACAGCCTCCAGCCGAAGACCTGTACCGGATGCTCGGCTGGAGCGTCTCCGTTTTCCCTTGCGTCCGCCAGGCAATGTTCTCCCGCTCGTTCGACAATGACGACCTCCTGCCGAGGATTCGCCGGCCGGTGTTGATAACGCATGGCGCCGAGGATGCGGTCGTGAAACCGGCGGTGGTGGATCAGCACAAGGCGGGGATCGCGCACGCGCAGATCCAGATCATGCCCAATGCAGGGCACGCACCGTTCTGGGATGATGCGGCAACCTTCAACCGGCAACTGCGGGGGTTTGCCGAAAGCCTGTAGGGCGAGCCGGTCACGGGCAGGGCCGAGTCGCGGAACCCCCGATCGTGCGATATTCTTGGTGCTCCCGTCAAAACGCTCGTCACCCGCACCTGGAACGCCGTTGCCTGACGCCCGGCGCCTGGACACGTTCCACAATTAGGAACGTCCTGTAGGTCGCCGGCTTATCAGCACCGGGGCAAACATCCGAACGTTCGCAGCACCGCCCGCCGATGATGGCGGGCGGTTGCGTTTCGTACCCTTGGATCGCTGCACGAGGGACGGAACGCAAGCAGACGGATGCTGGGCCGGTCATGTGGGCCGGCGGTGGGCTCATTCATCAGGGAGGTCAGATGCGGTTCGGAGGTGTAATTGGACTCGTGGCGTTCGGCGCGGCATCGGTTGGCTGCGGTGACTATGGTAACAATCTGGCAGGCCCCCCGCTGGAGGACACGGTGGGCACCGTCCTGGGCCGCGCGCCCACGGGTGATGTCCGCTCGTCGTTCAGGGTCGTGCGCGGGTCGGGAGACATCACACCGACGGTCGTAGAGTTCCGGGGTTTGTTGGGCGAGCCCTCCAACGGGGCCCAGGCCGGACAGCAACCCTCCGGCCGACGGGAGATCACCTGGGACGGCGTGCCCGCGGCCTTCACCAATGTCAACACGTTTCCCCCGCTGTTCTTCAACAACAGGGGAGCGAACTTCAGCGGCCCCGGCACGGGGTTCCGTAACAGCGACAACGATTTCTCGGATCTGAACCCGGCCTACGCCGCCCAGTTCGAGCCGTTCAGCAAGCCGAAGACGTTCATGCCCATCGGAAGTTCCGAGATGGAAGTGCTCTTCACGGTGGCGGGATCGACCACCCCGGCCGCCGTGACCGGGTTCGGGATCGTCTTCTCCGACGTGGACCGCCAGGGATCAGCCTCCATCAAGCTGTTCGACCCAGCAGGCCGGAGTCTGGGCCAGTACCACGCGCCCGTGCGCAGCGACGCGACCGGCCTGTCCTTCGTTGGCGTCGTGTTCGACGCGGCGATCGTCGCGAAGGTGGTGATCACCTCCGGGCAAGCGGCAATCGACGCCGGCCTCGAGGACCTCACCGACGGCGGCAATCGCGACCTTGTCGTGACCGACGATTTCCTGTACGGCGAGCCTCAGGCTCTCCAGTGAGCCGTGGATTGACCGGCCCGAGCGGTACAATATGGCGACACCGATGAGCTCAGGCGGTTCGTCAGGCGCGGACCGGCGGGGTGCGCTTCGAGGGGACATCGAGGCGCACTTTGCCGCTGCTCTATCAACGAAATCGCTTCGGGTGCACCGAACCGCAGAATCGTTAGGCAGCACACACGCGGAGGTGTACCGTATGGCCCTGCAGGGGCTCGATCGCACGTACGCGGAGCTCACCGCTGGCGGATACCAGGGCAAACAGCCGTCTTACGACGCGTTCTGGGGTGCGCGCTACGCGATCGTGGCCGACCCGGATGGCAATGATGTCGGACTCATGAGCCCGATCGATGAAGGGCGCCGAAGTTGGCCACCAGCCGAGTCACCCACACCTTAGGCGCTTGGCGTGCCGGCCACAAGGCCGCCGCACGCCCAATGCACGTTGCTCGAGTTCCTGGCCGGAGCGTGACGCCGGGGACGCCGAAGAGCAGCGAGCTGTCGGTCAGCTCTTGCGCGCGGTCTTGGCGAAAAACGGCGTGAGGACCTGCGCGACCTTGCGGCTCTTGCAGCTCGGGCAGGTCGGGGGTACCCGGCCGTGCTCCCCGATCGGCTCGGCGCGGTCGAAGGCCTCGCCGCAGGCAGCGCAACGATAGGCGTATTTGGGCATGAAGGACTCCTTGTTTCGCGGCTGGCGGGCTGCCAAGGTAGGGAATCGTCCGTGAGCTGTCCAGCCGTGGGCCGCCACTGGTGCGCTCTGGAAAGCCGCCTTGAGCGTGCCATCTCGGCCTGCTCCTCCGCGTTCGACGCCGGTGACCCGGCGCTGACGCTGGACCAGCGGGACCGCGACGTATGGCGCGCATGCATCGCCAATACCCTTCCATCACAGCGGATTGGCCATCCCTGGACCTTTGCGCTGGAGACCAGCAAACCCCGGGCGGCGGTATTCATCGATGACGTACTCCGTCGCAACCAATCCTCCCGCACGAGAGCGTTCGTCGTCGAGCATGAGATCCGCGCGCCCGAGGTGACGCAGTGCTTCCGCCGGCCGATAACGCTGGAGTTGCGGCTCAGCCATGGTCAGTGGAAGCCGTGGCGGGTGCAGACGATTCCGCCGGACTCGGCCTTGTCGAACATCAAGTGGGGGCACACCGTAGAGCGACGGTAGCACGCGGCTGATGATCTTGAAGCCGCCGTGTCGTCGAAAGTACGAGTGGGCTCCACGCTCCCAGGAGATACGCGGTGAGCGAAGCAAGTGACCGTTCCCACTTCGTTCCTGAGGGCTGGCGCACCGTGACGCCACGAATCGTGGTTCACGAGGCACAGCAGCTGGTTGCGTTCGTCAAGCATGTGTTCGGGGCGACAGGAGACTATCGGCCAGACATGCCGGCCGTCCTGAACATCGGCGACTCCATCGTCATGATTAGGGACGCCGGAATCCGCGACCCGACCCCCGCCTTCCTGTACGTCTATGTCGACGACACCGATGAGACGTATCGGCGCGCCCTCGAAGCCGGCGCCCGCTCACTGGAAGAGCCATCGGACCTGCCGTATGGTGACCGTCGCGGAATGCTGGAGGACAAGTGGGGGAATACTTGGCAAATCGCCACGCATCTGGGGAATGCCGCCTGACAAACGGTTGGAGTCGACAGCGGTTCGGGACCACCGGGCACGAAGTCCGGTGGTCCCGCGATAGCGCAGTGGGGGCTAGATGAGCGAGATCGCCACCTGCTCCAAGAGGTCCATCGCCTCCTGCATGCCGCCTTCCATGCCGGAGTTGATGTGTGCGTCACGGTGCTCCTGGCATGTGTGCTGCACGAGGACGGCGAAGGTCGTGCGCCCGTCTACTTCGGTGAACGTCATCGTGTTCACCGCTTCCCCCTCGGGCATGCCCTCGTACACCTCGGTGCACACGATGCGCTCGTTCTCGATGAGTTCCCGGTACTCACCGTGGAACGCGACTTCGAACCCGCCGTCCGTCACCATCACGAACCGCCACGTGCCGCCGACCCGCAGATCGACATCGGCCACCGTGACGTCACCCCGGTTGGCCGACCACCAGCGCTTGATGAGCTCGGGCGTGGTCCACGCCTTGTAGACCAGGTTCTTCGGCGCGTTGAACTCGCGCGTGATCAGGATCTGCGTCTCCGTGGGGAGCGTCAGCACCGCTGTGCCGCTACTCGTCGCTTCGGTCATCTGGTTCCTTCCTTCCCTTGAGTTCCTCCAACAATTCGTCGAGGGCCTCGAACCGCTCGGTCCACGTGCGCTCGAAATCCTTGACCCAGTCGTGAATCGGCTTCAGTGGCTGACCGTTCAGCCGGTACATCCGTTGCCGCCCTTCTTCCCGTACGTCCACCAGGCCCACCTCGCGCAGGACGCGCAAGTGCTTGGACACCTGGGGTTGAGCCAGGCCGAGCTGGGTGACGAGGTCGTTCACGGGGCGCTCGCCGCCGGCGAGGACCTCGAGGATCTTCCGCCGGCGGGGCTCCGCCACCGCGTTGAACGCATCCGCCGTGGTCGCTGCTCGTGCCATGGCGGCATTATATACCCATATCGGAATATGTCAAGCCGGGAACCCGGCTGAGGGGAAGATCGCTTCGAAGGTGTCGGGGATCGACCGATCGGTGGTGCCGAGCCTACCGGAAGCCTCCGAGACGCGTTTCGATCGCGCCGCAGAGGATATGACCGAGTAGGAGGTGCGCTTCCTGGATCCGCGCCGAGTCGTCCGCGGGGACGGCGATCGCGGCGTCGCAGGCCTCCGCCAGCGGGCCGCCGCCGCGCCCGGTGAACGCGAACGTCGCGATCCCCCGCTCCCTGGCGGCGCGCGCGGCGCGGACGACGTTCTCCGAGCGACCGCTGGTCGAGAGCAGGACGAGCGCGTCGCCGCGCTGACCCACCGCTTCGACCTGGCGCGCGAACACGTCGTCGAACGAGTAGTCGTTGGCGCACGCGGTGAGGAACGACGTGTCGGTCGTGAGCGCGATCGCCGCATAGGCGATCCGGTCGTCGGTAAAGCGGCAGGTGAGCTCGGTGGCGAAGTGCTGGCACTGAGCGGCCGAGCCGCCGTTGCCCGCGAACAGGATCTTGTGACCCCTCTCCAGGGCCTCCGCGCAGCCGGCCGCGACCCGCTCGAGCGCGGGGCCGGCGTCTGCCGCGAGCGCCTGCATCACCTCGCCCAGCGAGGCGACCGCCTCCACGAGCGCTCGGGCGACCGGGCTTCCGGCCGCGGCCGCCCGCTCAGAAGCGCTCGTCATCGTCGCCCTTCCCGGGATCGTCCCCCAGGGCCGCATCGGCTGCGAAGGCGAAGAGCTCGTTCGTGTCGCGATCGGCGGCCGGGTGATTCCGCAGGCTCTCGTCGCGCTCCGCGGCGGAGTCCCGTGATCCATGCATCGCTTCCGATGGAGCCGCGAAGGCCGCCCGCCAGGCGTTCCCCAGATCGTCCCACGGGCCTTCGGGATCCTCGTCGGCGGCCGGCGCCAGCCCGCACGCGACCACCGCGGGCCAGGCGGGGCGCGGCCAGCCGGGGCCCAGGTTCTTCCACGGACCACCGTCGCCGAACGTTTCGCCGAGCGCGTCCAG
>JBOGSE010001031.1:0-3768 GCA_050694895.1 bacterium
AGAAGGCGGCCGCGTGCGTCGGCCAGCAGCAACCGGAGCGGCACCGGACGTTCATCCTCGCGGACGACCTGCGGCGCCTTGCCGCGAACCGAGTGCAGCCAGCCGGCCAGTTCCTCGGCGTTCGGAATCGACGCCGAGAGGAGGAGAAGGCGGCTCCTCGGCGCCGCCATGAGGATGACCTCCTCCCAGGCGGTGCCCCGTTCCTGATCCGCGATGTAGTGTGCCTCATCCAGGACGATGAGCCCCGGGGGCGCGGCCGCCTGCGGAGCGTACAGGATGTTTCGCAGGATCTCGGTGGTGCCGACGATGACCGGCGCGTGCGCGTTGATGCGCCGTTCACCCGTGATGAGTCCCACGGCCTCCTCGCCGTACCGGCGCTGGAACTGCCGGAACTTCTGGTTGGAGAGCGCCTTGAGCGGCGTGGTGTACCATGCCGTCTCGCCGCGCGGCAGCAGCGCCCGGATGGCCTCCTCAGCGATCCAGGTTTTGCCGCTGCCGGTGGGCGCCGACACCAGCACATCGTGCGATGCGAGAGCCGCGAGCGCCTCCTTTTGAAATCGGGCGGGGACGAGCGGGGCCGGAGGAACTTCGCCGATCTCCGCGAGTGTAGGGCGGAGGCCGGGATGAAGTGCCGCAGCCGCGGGCCTGGTGGTCCGGAGCAGCGGCGGGCCGTTCATGAAGGGAGTATAGCGCACGCAGGGTGCCGCCCGTTGTGGTCAAAGAACCTTTCACGATGCGCACGCGCGCGGCGCAGGCGCTGGACCTGCTGGGGGTGCCATACGACCTCTTGGAGTTCGAGCCGGAGCAGTTCACCGCGCGGGAGGCCGCCGAGCGCCTCGGGCTTCCACTCGAACAGGTCTTCAAGACGCTCGTCGTACGCGCGGATGACGGCCGGGTGATGCTCGCGTGCGTCCCCGCCGCCGAGGAGTTAAACTTGAAGACGCTGGCACGGCTGGTCGGCGCGAAGCGCGTCGAGATGGCCGCGGCCGCGGACTTGAAGCGGCTTGTCGGCTACATCAAAGGCGCGGTGTCACCTCTAGGCAGCAGGCGGCCGCATCCGGTGTATCTCGACGCCGCGGCGCTGCGCCACGCTCGAGTCAGCGTGAGCGCCGGCGTTCGCGGGCTTCAGCTCTGGATCGACCCGCGGGACCTGGTACGGGCCACCGGCGCGCGCGTCGCCGCCCTGACCGAGCCTGGATCCGCGGCCCGATGAGGCTACCGCACTCCGGCGATGATCTTCGTCATCTCGGCCTTCTCGTATGCCCGCATGGTGAGCGTCCGAACGTTACCCTGCGATGCGATCGAGAGCGCCAATGTGCTCATCGCCTGATCACTCGGGGCGTCAAAGATGGCCAGCGCATCGTACGCGCCCATGGTCCAGAGCAGTTGCCGCACCTCGCACCGTTGCTTTTTCGCCGCCGCGACGACGGCATCGGCGCGCTTCACCGTGTTCCTGACGGTCCGGACTCCCTGGTCTGTCCAGTTGATGAGCGTCGCGTAGAGAGGCATCTGTGCTCCTCCTTGGAAATACGCGGGGGCTCCGGCACATGCGCAGACCGGAGCCCTGACGCGCGAGATGGACGGTAGGGTGGGGCTTCGGGAAGCCGGACACCGTTCCTGCCGGGAACACGCCGTCGCGCGGCGTCTTTATCGAAACGCAAAAATCCATCCGTAGGCTGAAACGCGGGTGGATCGATCGAGAGGAGCACTACCGATGCGCACTGTCGCTCTGGTGGTTCTGACGGCCGCGGTGGTCGGGCTCGGTCTCGCGACCCCGGCCCTGGAGGCCTCTGGCAGGCGGGCCCCGGACTTCGTCGGCGGCGGACCGTGGTTCAACACCGTCGCTGGAAAGCCGCTGACCATCGCGGGCCTTCGAGGCAAGGTTGTCGCCGTCGAAATGTGGACGGCCGGGTGCTACAACTGTCGGAATGTCATCCCTGACCTGAAGAAGTGGCATGCGCGCTACCATGACAAGGGCCTGGTGATCGTCGGCGTGCATTCGCCTGAGTTCTCATACGAGCGCTTGGAACCGTACGTGCGCAAGGCCATCGCCACGCTCGGGCTTGAGTACGCCGTGGTAATGGACAACGGCTTCAGAATCTGGCGTGCCTACAACAACGTGTACTGGCCGACCATTTACCTCGTCGACAAGAAGGGCCTCATCCGCTACAAGCACATCGGCGAGGGCGCATACGACGAGACCGAACGCGTGATCAAGGAGCTTCTCGCGGAATCTTGATCGCCTGATTCTCGTTCATCAACGAGAGCGGCTCTTGCAAGCCGGGTCAACACGCTGCGGGCGGCGGGTTTGAACCTGCGCCGGCTGCGCTAAAATGCTTTGGCACACTCCAATGCGGCTCAACGTTATCGGGGCGACGACCGACTACCTGGACCTGCTCGATTACCGACGCAGGGTGGCAGGAATGTACGCACGCGCGCGCGACAATCAGACAGACCCTGCCGCGCGCCTCGCGCGGTTCCGCCGTGAGTGCGATGAGCTCCTCCGCACGCATCCGCAGTCGGCGCTCTCCGGTGGGCAGAGGGCCCGCTTCGTCGGCCTCAGGCACTATCCATACGACCCGTCGCTGCGCTTTGCTCTGCCTCTCGAGATGGACCGGACCCCAGAGACCATCGATGTTGAGCTCCGCGACGACGGTCTTCTCCGGTTACGCCGCATCGGCAGGGTGCGCTTTCGCGTCGATGGGCAAGAGGTGTCGCTATCGGTGTTCTGGATCCACGCGTATGGCGGCGGCCTGTTCCTGCCCTTCCGCGACCTGACAAGTAGGGAGGCAACCTACCCGGGCGGCCGGTATCTCCTCGACACGATCAAGGGTGCGGATCTCGGAGCGGAGGACTCGAAACTCGTCATCGACTTCAACTACGCCTACAATCCATCATGCGCCTATCATCCGCGCTGGGATTGCCCGCTGTCACCGCCGGAGAATCACCTGCCGGTTGCGATTCGGGCGGGGGAGATGCGGTTTTCCGGGTAGGGCGTCTAGCCGCCCAGCAAGACCGGCAGCAGGAGCGCGATCACCACAACCAACGTCCATAGCGCGGGCGCGGAAGTGAGCAGTTGCTCCTTGCGGTGCGCCACGCGCGCTGCCTCGGCCCGCGAACGCGGAATCCACCAGGGGTTCTGGCTTGCTTCCAGCAGATGGAAGACCACGCCGAGGATCGCCCCATACGCAAGGTGGCCGATCAGGTTTGCGAACAGCCCGGCCGCCGCCTCAGCCGTCCACGTCGGAGACGTCCCCAGCATCAGCGGCATTAACGTCAGCGGCCCTAAGATCCACCAGAAGAACCCGTACGAGGTGCCCCAGCCCAATCCCGAGCTGATGTCATAACTCTGGCGGCGGAACGACGCGCCGTATGCGGCGCCGATCGCGAGGGCGATCACCAGCTGCACGACGACGCCGGTGGTCGGCGAAGTCGATCCGATCAACGCCGCGACCTTGGGCAGAAACCCGATGCGCGCCATGACCACCGTGAAGACGAGGCCTCCGGCGAGGCCGGCCACTGCGCCGCGCGCAAGCGCGCGCAAGCCTTCGATGCCCAGGCCCTCTTGATCGTGGGTCGCGCGCATATCGGCAAACAGGAGCCGCACGAGCCCGTCGAGCCACTGGTACGTAACCGCCACAGCGGCACCCAGGAGGAGATAGCCCGGCAGCGTCGCAAAGGCGGCCCGAGCCTGCTCCAGCGACCACGCCAAGCCGCGGCCGTCGATGAGCGGCATCAGGGTCAGCGCGCCTGCTATCCACACCACGA
>JBOGSE010001032.1:0-12078 GCA_050694895.1 bacterium
CAGCGTAGCGTCCTCAAACCTCTCCGCGACGGTGTAGTGGGTGACGGCGCGCCGGCCTGAGGCGACCACGGCCATCCGCGTGCGGTGCCGCGGATCGCGGCCGATGGGCGCGTCAATCATTCCCGAAGGCCGCCCCAGGCGGCCGTGCACCAGCGCCAGATACTCGCGGCGCGCACGCCTGGACTGGATCTGCGTCTGAAGGCCGCGCCAGGCCGCTTCCGTCTTGGCCACCACAAGCAGCCCGGAGGTATCTTTGTCGAGCCGATGGACGATACCGGGACGGTCCGCGCCGCCGATCAGCGGCAGACCGGGGGAATGAGCCAGTACCGCGTGCACCAGGGTCCCAGACGACCGCCCGGCCCCGGGATGCACCGTCATCCCCACCGCTTTATCGATGACAAGCAGGTCGCTATCCTCGTAGACCACGGCCAGCGGGATAGGTTCCGGGGCGAGCGGGGCACCCGTGTGCGGGTCCGCCGCCGCGGGCAGCGGTGGAATCTCAACGTCCACATGGTCGCCCGCGCGCAAGCGGTCGGAGGGACGCACACGCTTCTTGGAGACCGATGTCGCGGCCCGCGAGACGCGGGCCCCGAGCACCACGTGGCCAGAGGCGATCAACCCCTGCAGGCGTGTGCGTGAGATTCCGGGCAGCCGCGCGGCAAGATAGGCGTCGAGACGCCGGCCATCATCCTGGGCCTCGACGACAAATCTGTGGTGGGCGCTAGGCAGGAACTTCGACGGTTGCGTCGGGCTCCGGAAGCGATGCCCGGCGCGAGAGCGACGCCAGGAACCAGAGCGCGATGAGTGCCGCCGCGCCGCTGGCGAGCTGCCCCAGTGTCAGCGGCCCCGCCACCGCCGGGGCATCGACGAAGAAGTCGACCACGAAGCGGGAGATGCTCTGCAGAAAGACCGCCAGGGCGAACAGCGTACCGGGAGCCAGGTGCTGATCACGCTGCGCGCGCAGAATCACGAGGATCCCGGCCGCCGCCAGCGCCAGGTAGACCTGCGTCGGGTGCCGGCGTTCCAGGAAGAGTTCGATCGCCCACGGCACGCCCGTCGCCTTTCCGGCGAGGAGACCGTGCAGCAGCGCGCCGATCATCGCGATACCGTAGCCCAGGATCATTGGGGCCGCGAGCGCGTCCAGCAGCGCTCCAAACGAGACCTTTGCGCTTCTGGCATACCACCGGGTAAGCAGGAGCGCGCCCAGCAGCGCGCCATAGAACACCAGGCCACCGTCCCGCCAGATGGTCACCATCTTGGTGGGGTCAGCGACGAACTGCCCGAGGTTGGCCAGGATGAATCCGATCCGCCCACCGACGATCCCGGCGATGATGGCGTACAGGGACAGATCGAGCGTCCAGTTTGGGTCGGCGCCCAGTCGTGCCTGCGCGGTGCGGCGCGCAAGCGACACAGACGCGAAGAACGCGATGAGCAGGAACACGCCGAACGATGAGATCGGTATGCCCCACAGATCATAGAGTACGGGCCGCATGCCTCACCTCCGAGACGCCGGGCGCCCCTCGCGTGAGAACGCAATGATCAGGACGGCGGCACCCAACACGATCGCGACATCGGCGAGGTTGAACACGGGCCAGACATGCACGTCGAGGTAATCGACGACGTAGCCGAGCCGCACGCGATCGATCAGATTACCCGCAGCGCCGCCGGCCATCGCCGCGATGCCCGGCCAGGCGGCGCCGGTTCCAATCTGGCGGCCCTTATTGTAGAAGAGCAGAAAGACCAGGGTCAAGGCGGCAAGCACCGTGACCAGCGGGGATGCGCCGGCAAGCAGCCCAAAGGCGATCCCGGTGTTCTGCACGTGGGTCAGACTGAAAATGCCTGGGATGATCGGGACGCTGGCCGAAGTGGGGATGGCCGCCACGACCAGTGCTTTGACGGCCTGATCGGCGGCGCACACGAGCAACGCCGAGGCGACGACTCTGATCCGAAGCCGCCTCGGCGCCACAGGCGCCGGCGAACGAGACGTTGCTATCGAGGGATCGCCTGCTCTTCGCGCGCCTTACAGTTGATGCAGAGCCTGGCGTAAGGCAGCGCCCGCAAACGGTCGGGGTGGATCTGCTGACCGCACATCTCGCAGATCCCGTACGTCCCGCCCTTCATCCGGTCCAGCGCTTCCTCGACCTGGTCGAGCAGCTCCTGGACGCTGTTCTCGATCGCGAATTCCTTCTCGCGCTCGAAGGTATCGCTGGCGACATCGGCGAGGTCCTCGTCGTAGCCTCCGCCGGCCTCGACGCTCACCTGCTCTACCTCGGGCAGGTGCTCCTCGATGGCCTCCAACTCCTCCGTCAGGCGGTCGCGCTCAGCGTGCAGCATCTTGCGGAACTCTGCCAGCTCGCGCTTGCCCAGGGGCTTTCGGGCCGTCCGTGGCGCTGGCGCTACCGGCCGGCGGGTCAGCGCGGTCTTGGCCCGCATGGCCCCGCTGGCGGCCTTCACCCGTAGGGCCCGACCCGAACGTGTGTTCTTCCCCTGCCGGACCCGATGCGGAAGAGTCTTGGCGACCCGCCGCCTGGTAGTGCGGGAACGGGTCGCGGCCTTGCTGGCCATGTACGATTCCTCCCTTTATGGCACTGGGGGCTTGAGAATCCTGCCTATCTTACTCGACCACCTCCTCCCTGACAAGGGCCGTCTTACGGACTCTTTACAAGCGCCACCTGGGCCTGAAGCCCGTTCAGACTGACCTCGCGGACGCTGGGAAGACCGGCCGCCCCGGGCCGGATCTCGGTCGCAAGGGTCTCTGCCAGCACATACCCCTTGTGTGCAGCCAGCACGTCGGTCAGGCCATTAGGGCCGTCAAGATAGAGGATGATCCGGTCGCTCACCTCCAGCCCTTGAACTTTGCGGATCTGCTGGATATGGTGGACCAGCTCGCGGGCCCGACCCTCCCTGGCAAGCCCTTCGTCTACCGAGGTCTCCAGGATCGCCAGGTTCCCGCCCGAGCCCTCGGCGGCGTAGCCTGAGGCCGTATGCAGCCTCAATTCGAGCTCATCCGGGGCGATGGTGATCGACTCGCCGTCGGCGACGATATCGATGCCGGTCCCCCCCGCGATGGCGGCGGCCACCTCGTCGGCGGGAAGAGCCCGCACGGCCGCCGCGATGGCCTGGACCCGCCCGCCGTACTTCGGGCCAAGCCGGTCAAACCGCGGCTTCACCTCGTAGCGGACGTAGGCCGAGGCGTCATCGACGAACTTGACCTGTTTGACGTTCAATTCGTCGGCGAGCAGATCTGTCAGTTCGGGCTCGTTGCGCAGGCGGCGGTCAGGCGTCACGATCAGCACGGCCGGCAGCGGCTGACGCACGCGGACCTTCGCGGCGCTGCGGGCTGCGCGCCCAAGGCTGGCCAGGCTGCGTACCGTGTCCATGGCGGCTTCCAGATCGGGATCCGCGCGGGCGCGGACGGGCAGAGGGTAGTCGCACAGGTGCACACTCTCGGGAGCCCGCGGTTCGAGCACGCGCACCAGATTCTGGTAGATCGCCTCCGCCAGGAACGGGACGAACGGGGCCAGCGCGAGCGCGAGCGTCCGGAGGACTTCATACAGTGTGTAGTACGCGGCGCGCTTGTCGGCATCGTCTCCGCTCTTCCAGAATCGCCGGCGGCTGCGCCGAACGTACCAGGTCGACAGGTCATCGACAAAGGCCTCGACGGGCCGGCTCGCGCCCGCGGGATCAAAGTCGTCCAGGCGATCGCGGATCGTCGCCACAAGGCGGCTGAGGCGTGAGAGGATCCACCGATCCAGGAGCCGGAGTGACGGCGGCGCTGCGGTCAGCGCGCCGAAATCCAGCGACTCCAGACCGGCGTAGGTGACGAAGAAGGCATAGACGTTCCACCATGGGAGGATAAATCGCCGGCGGACGTCGTCGGCCGGGCCGTAGCCGAAGTTGATGTTGGCCGCGGGATTCGCGGTGGCGTAGACCCAGCGGATGACATCGGCGCCGATCTGCTCGGCGCCCTCATCGAACTCGATCGCATTGCCCCAGGATTTGTGCATCTCGCGCCCGTCTTCCCCGAAGACCGTGGCGTGCCCCAGGCAAACCGCAAACGGTGCCCGGTTCTCCAGGACGGTGCTCATCATGAGCATCGAGTAGAACCAGTTGCGGTACTGGCCGGGAAACGCCTCGGTGATGAACTCTGCGGGGAACCAGTCGCGCCAGTACCGCCGGTCGTCGGTGTACGAGACCTTGCCGGTTGCCGGATCGACCAGTGTCGAGAACGGCACGATACCCGCATCGAGCCAGGGGTTGCCGATATCGGTGATCCGGGCGACCATCTCGCCGCACGTGGCGCAGCGAATCTTCACCGCGTCCACCCACGGGCGGTGCGGCGAGTGCCCCTCGAAGACATCCCACCCTTCGACCGCCCGGGCCTTGAGCTCGTCCTTTGAGCCGAGGACCTCGAAGGACCCACATGCCTCGCACTCGTAGATCGGCAGCGCCAGACCGTAGTACCGCTTTTTGCTGATCATCCAGTCGTGCATGCTCCGCAGCCAGTCGATCTCCCGGTCGAGGCCGAACTCCGGGATCCAGCGGATGTGCCGTGTGACATCCATCATGGCCGCTCGGATGGAATCCATCGCGATGAACCACTCATCGACCACGCGAAAGACGAGCTCGGTGCCGCAGCGCCAGCACACCGGATAGCGGTGGGTGTAGGGTTCGGAGCGATAGAGCAGGCCGCCATTGGCCAGCCGCTCCTCGATGGGCTTGGCGACCTCAGAGACCGATTTCCCGTCGAATTCCCCAAAGCCGCCGACGAACACCCCAAACTCGTCCAATGGCGCCAGCACCGCCAGACCAAACTCCTTACCCAGGGCGAAGTCTTCGGCGCCGGCGCCCGGGGCGATGTGCACGATACCGGTGCCTTCCTCGGCGCTGACGTCCTTCCACGGGATGACACGATGCTCGACCCCGGCCTGGGCCGGGAGGTTGTCGAACGGCCCGCGGTAGCGACGGCCGACGAGCGCGCTCCCCGGCAGGGACTCGATGACCTGATACGGACCCTTGAGCATCGCGAGCCTGCCCTCCAGCAGGTAAAGCTCTTCGTTGCCCTGCCGCACGCGCACGTATGTCAGGTCGGGGTGGACGGCTGCCGCGACGTTGCTCGTCAGCGTCCAGGGCGTCGTGGTCCACACCAGCAGCGACCGGCCGGGCTCATCGATCAGCGGCAGGCGCACGGTGAGCCCGGGATGCGTGACCTCGCGGTACCCTTCCGTGACGATCTCGTGCTCAGAGATGCCGGTGCCGCAGCGCGGGCACCAGGGCATCGAGTCATGCCCTTTATAGATCATGCCGCGCTCCCAGCACCGCCGCAGAACGTGCCAGATCATGTAGTTGTTCTCATCCGAGAGCGTGTGGTACGAGTTGTCCCAGTCCATCCACTGGCCCAGGCGCAGGGACTGCTCGGTGATACGATCGGCAAACCGGCGCACGCGGGCCTTGCACTGCTCGACGAACGCGGCAATCCCGTAGACTTCGATATCGCGCTTGTTTTTGAATCCCAGCTCGCGCTCGACTTCGACTTCGACCCAGAGCCCCTGGCCATCGAAGCCGTTCTGGTAGCGCTGCCGGAACCCGCGCATGGTCTTGTAGCGGCAGAACAGATCTTTGTATGTCCGACCCCAGGCGTGGTGGATCCCCATCGGGTTGTTGGCGGTGATCGGCCCGTCGAGGAACGAGAATCTGTCGGGGGACCGCTCGTTGCGGTGCAGATACTGCTCACGCGTGCCGCGCTCGCGCCACCACGCGTGCATCCGGCGCTCAAGCGCGGGGAAGTCCATCTTGGTTGCTACCGGCGCGAACCGAGCCATCGGTCATGCACTCCTCCCAGAACGACAAACATCCCGTCCCACAAGGGACGGGATGCAACCCGCGGTACCACCCCAGTTCCGAGCGCGGTACGACCTGGCTCGGCACTCTCGGGCTCCCGATCTCGGGGAAGCAACCGGCGGGCTTAGAACGCTCGCGTCTTCGGCCCGCGGCTCAGGGGTGATGGGTCGCAGCCCCTGCGCCCCCGGGCTTCCACCAGATCACCCGGCTCGCTCCGACGCGGCCTGCTGCACCGTCCCCGTCCTCGCCAAACGTGGCGGTAGTGTAACACGAGATGCTGCCCTCCCTCAAGGCATCGCTCGAACACGACCCATCATGACTAAACCAGTATCCGGCGAAGCCACTCCAACCGGCAGGGGCTCATTTCGACGCGGCGAACTCACAACCATCGACCGGAACGACGGGATCACGCGAGCCAATCGTTTTTCGACGGGGATCAGCCGGGGGGCCTCGTGAAGGTCTGCCTTTACCTCGAACTCAGCGAACCCAGCGTATTCAGCGGCGGCATCCGCCAGGCGTATGAGAATCAGCGCCGGGCGCTGAAGGCCACGGGCGTCAGCGTCACCAGCGATCCGTCCGACTCCTTCGACATCCTGCATCTCCACCGCATCGGTCCGCGCTCGCTGTATCTTGCCGAAAAATACAGCGGGCGCCGTCCGGTCGTCATCCATGCGCACACGACCGCCGACGATTTCGCCAACTCGTTTGTGATGAGTGATTCCATCGCGCCGTATGTCGGCCGCATGCTGACCTACTTCTACAACAAGGCCGACGTCTTGATCACGCCGACCCCCTACGCACGGAGCGTCCTTCAGCGCGACGGCGTCACACGGCCGATCGAAGTGGTCAGCAACGGGGTCGACCTGCGGCGCTTTCAGTCGCTCCAGCGCGCCCGGACGATGGGGCGGGGCCGCCACCTGCTCCGCGGGGTGGTCATCTTCGCGGTGGGGATTGTCCTGCTGCGCAAGGGCGTGGATCTCTTCTGCGAGGTCGCTCGCCGGCTGCCGGAGGTGACCTTTGTGTGGTTCGGCCGCGTGCACCGTGCGGCGAAGCCGCGGACGCGCCGCGTGATCAAGGGCGCACCGCCCAACGTGCGGTTCCCGGGCTACATCGAGAACGTCACCGAAGCCTATGCGGCCGGCGATATCTTCTTCTTTCCCAGCGCGGTCGAGAATGAAGGGATCGCGGTGCTGGAGGCCGCGGCCGCCGCCCGGCCCCTGGTGCTACGCGACGCCGCATGCTTCACCGGCCGCTTCGTCGACGATGAGAATTGCCTGATGGCGGCCGATGCCGACGAGTTCAGCCACCAGCTCCAGCGGCTCGTCGATGAGCCGGACCTTCGGACGCGACTGGGCGATGAGGCCCGCCGCTTCGCCGCGGCGCATTCCCTCGAGAGTGTCGGAGGCCGTCTCCACGAGGTCTACGCGCGACTGTCCTGAGCGGACACTGTGGCGGGGCCTTCGTGGGTGGTCTTGCGCCAGTCACGGGCGCCCGTGACGGCGCCGTACACATAGCGCCGGATCGCCAGCGGCACGATCACGATCGTGTGGAATGAGAATACCGTCCATCGCGCCAGCACGCCGGCGAGGCGCAGCGGATGCGGCCCGACCTCCGCGGTCATCGCCACCAGCAGCCCCAGGGTCAGGAAGGCCGACGCCGCCGCCAGCACGCCGGACGGAAGCCGCAGGTACACGACGGCTTCATAGAGCACCCCGATCAACGCGTAGACGTATCCCGTCAACACCGCGAGCGTGCTGAACAATGAGCCCGCGAGGAAAAACAGCATGTCGACGCGGCGCAGAAGCGACATCCGGCCACGCAGCATCCGCGGCAGGTACTCGCCGAGGCACAACAGGGCCCCTTCAAACCAGCGCTCGCGCTGCCGGATGAGATCGCGGAGCCCCACGACCCCTTCCTCGTAGACCTCCGCCTCATAGCAGTACCGGACCTCCCAGCCGTCCAGGTGCAGCCGCACGGTCAGGTCGATGTCCTCGGTCAGGGCTTCCGTGTTCCATCCGCCCACGGCGTCCAACGCGGCGCGCCTGACGATGAGGCCGTTGCCGGCCAGGCACACGAAGCCGCCCATGACCTGGCGCGCCCGCTGCAGCAGCGTTTGGAACACGCGATACTCGTCCTCCTGGAAGCGCGTCAGCGCGTTGCGCCCGGCGTTGTAGACGAGCCGGCGACCCTGCACGGCGCCGACGCGGGAGTCGGCGAGATGCGCGGCCATGCGCGCGATGACGTCGGGGGCAAAGCGCGCGTCGGCATCGAAGACCGCGATGAGCTCACCGTGGCTCGCGGCCACACCGGCCCGCAGCGCCTCCGCTTTGCCGAAACTGCCCGCCGGCGTCGGGACGACGGTAAGCGGACGTTCTGCCGCCAGGCGGTCGAGCAGCCGTTGCGTCCCATCGGTTGATCCGTCGTCGACAACGATGACCTCGGTGCCGCCCTCGTAGGTCTGGCCGCACGCCGAGCGGACCGCGCCCTCGATGACGCGCACCTCGTCTTTCGCCGGAATGATGATGCTCACCAGCGGCAAAGAGGCCCATCGCAGCGGCCTCGGCCGCGGCTGGACGACGCCGAGCGTCAGGACGACGCCGCCAAAGATGGCCAGCGCGAGGAACACGTACTGGAGCCACACGAGATCGACGACGTAGTAGCGGAACCACAGCGCGTCTCGATACGTGATGCTGTGCACGACCGCGGCGACCCAGAGGAGGGCCAGGGCCGCGAGCACGAGATGGCGGAGGGTCGCGCGCGCGCTCACCTTACCGACCCCGCGCCGCCGCAACGAGGGCGGGCAGGCGCGTGTCGTACGGCGGCGTGGCCACACCGGCTTCGGTCACGATCGCGGTAATCAGGTGATGCGGCGTGACATCGAACGCCGGGTTGCGCACGGCCACACCCTCCGGCGCGATCCGGCGGCCGCCCGCGTGGGTCACTTCGTCGGGTGCCCGCTCTTCGATGGGGATGGCCTCGCCACCCGGCGTGGCCAGGTCAATCGTCGAGGTCGGCGCGGCCACCACGAAGGGCAGATCATGCGCGCGGGCCAGCACCGCGAGGGTGTAGGTGCCGATCTTATTGGCGACGTCGCCATTGGCCGCGATCCGGTCGGCCCCGACGATGACGCGATCGACTTCGCCCCGCGCCATGAGCGACCCGGCGGCGTTGTCGGTGATCAGCGTTGCCGGGATGCCGTGCTCGCGCAACTCCCAGGCGGTGAGGCGCGCGCCCTGCATCACCGGCCGCGTCTCACAGGCCAGCACAGAAATGCCCTTGCCGGCCTCATGCGCGGCGCGCAAGATCCCAAACGCCGTGCCGAAGCCGGCGGTCGCAAGCCCTCCTGTGTGGCAGTACGTCATAATTCGCTCGCCCGCCCTGATCTGCTCTGCCCCCCACCGGCCGATGGCCTGGTTCGCGGCCACGTCTTCGGCGGCGATGGCATCGGCTTCGGCGCGCAGGCGCTCGGCGCGCTCGGCCGGATCGTCGCTGTGGCGCGCCACGTCCAGCATGCGCGCGATCGCCCAGCGCACATTGACCGCCGTGGGACGCGCCGCGGCGAGCCGCGTCGCAGCCGCTTCAACCGCGGCCAGGGCGGTCTGTGGAGATTGCCGGCGGGCCTGCGCGGCGGCCAGGGCGATCCCATAGGCCGCGGCGACGCCGATCGCGGGCGCGCCGCGGACACGCATCGCGCGGATCGCCTCATACACGTCGTCGGTGGTCCGGCAGGTGACGATGAGAGACTCGTCGGGCAGGCGTGTTTGATCCACAAGCCGGACGGCTCCGTCCTCGAGCCACACGGTCTTCATCTCGCGGATAGCGGGAGGTGAAATGAGCGGGCGCCTCACCCCGAGCCGGGTCAGGGCAAGGGGAACAGTTCCCTGGCGTCGTGGATGCTCTCGGCGTTCACCGCCACGGTGCTCGGAGCAAAGAGGAAGATCTCCTCACCCACACGCTGCATCTGGCCGTCGACGGCATAGGTCACACCGCAGGTGAAATCGACGATCCGCCTGGCAAGCTCACGGTCCGTCTCCTTCAGGTTGAGGATGACCGGCCGCCGGGCCTTGAGGTGATCGGCGCCGCCACGGGCATCGTCGAAGGTCCGCGGCTCGAGCACGACGATCTCCATCGGCCGGTGCGCGTGCAACGTGAACACCGGCGCGCGGCGCCGCCGCGGCTCGGTCTCATCCGGTGCCGTCTCCTCAGCCTCGCCCTCGGTGAAGCCAAGAAACGTCCACAAGCGTTGGATCGCGCTCACCTTACACCTCCCGCTCTCCCCTCCCTCCCTGGACCCTGGCCTCTCCCGTGGCCGCTCTAGGTGCGCTCGCCGAAGATCGCGCGCCCGATGCGCACCATCGTGGCGCCTTCCTCCACGGCGACTTCGAAATCTCCCGACATGCCCATCGACAACTCGCGAAAGTCCTCGCCCACACTACCGGATCGCAGTCGATCGCGCAAGACACGGAGGCTCCGAAAGAACGGCCGCACGACCTCGGGATCGCGGGCCTCCGGCGCGACGGTCATCAGACCGATCGGGACGAGATGGCGACCTCCCCCCAACTCCAGCACCCGGGCGTCGACCTCCGCAGGGGCCGCGCCTTACTTCGTGGTCTCGGCGCCGACGTTGACCTCCACCAGCACCTCGACGCGCCTCCCGGCCGCACCGGCGGCACGGTCAACCGCTCGCGCGAGGGCCGGGCTGTCAAGTGAATGAATCATCCCGAAGTGCTCGACGGCCGGTTTGGCCTTGTTGCGCTGCAGGTGGCCAATGAAATGCCACCGCGGGCCCTCACCGACCGCCGCGATCTTGGGCAGGGCCTCCTGGATCCGGTTCTCCCCGAAGTCGCGCAACCCCAGGGCGAGGGCGTCACGGAGGCGCCCCGCGTCCACGTCCTTGGTCGCGCCGATCAGGAGCACCAAGCCCGGATCGCGCCCAACCCGCTCGGCGGCGTGGGCGATGCGCTCCTTGATCCGCGCCAGGCGTCCCTCCACGCCGACCACGCCTGCCGGGTATTCGCCGATCCGATGGGAAACCCTCCGGTTCAACTCGGTCCTCTCTGAAATAGGCTCAGGACCGAGTCCGGGGAGCAACCAGCGCGCGGTATCCGCCTCGCCGAAGAGGATTCTATGCTGACCCTTTGAGATCCGCCAATTCGAGAGTCGGGAGATCGCTGAGAACGCCGACGACCTCGACGCGTTGTTTGAGGAGTACGCTGTCGAGTAGGTCACCGCCAGGGATTGTCGCATTCGCCGCATTCGCCATCGCCGCCGCTTCGGAACTCGTTCTGGAACGAGTTGGTGATCGCTCTACCGACAGCAACGCCGACTGCCGGGGCGCCGGGCGCGTAGGCCTCCGGTTCCTCCCGCACCCCGGCCGTGCCGACCGAAGTGGCACTCCGCCTCGTAGCCGTTGTGCGCCCAGCAGCGCAGCTCGATGTTGTTCACGCTGGACGGTCCCCCATGCGCATACGGCACGACGTGGTGGAACTCGAGGAAGGCCTCTTCGGCGTTGCCGCGCGATGCTAAGGCCCTGCACGTGCAACTGGTGAGCGTCTAGGAGTGTCTCCCGGGCAGTCTCAAGGTGCAGCCTGTGGACTTGTCAAGCCCTTCGCGAAATTTCTTTCGATCTCGCGCAGCAGGCTGGCCCAACTCGTTCCGGCGCGGCGCTTTCATAACATCGGACCGAGTACGGAACTGGCCGAGGTCAGCTCAGGGCGACGAGCGCGCCCATCCGGCCGCTACGGCCGCCCCGTCGGTGCGAGAAGAAGAGCGCCGGATGACACGAGGTGCATAACGCCGCTTGGGCGATTGCGTCCCGCGGAATACCGGTCTCCTGCAGCTGAATGCGATTTGCCTCCCAGAGGTCCAGCATCCACTGACGGGGCCCGGCGGGGACGAAGACTTTGTCACGCCACAGCCATCGTGCAAATCGCTCGACGACCGGCGCGTCCACCGCATAACAGCAGGGGCCAATAGCGGGTCCGATCGCGGCCAGGAGGTCGCCCGGCCGGCTGCCGAACGCATCGGCCATCCTCTGCACCGCCACAACCACAGCGCCGTCCGCGGTGCCGCGCCAGCCGGTATGCACGACGGCGACCGCTCGCCGCCCAGGATCGGCAAGGATGATCGGCACGCAGTCCGCGCAGTGCACGGCGAGCAGCGCGAGTGGATCGCGCGTGGCCAGCCCGTCTGCCGCCTCGATCGTCTGCCCGCGGTTCGAGGCATCCACAATGGCCG
>JBOGSE010001033.1:0-2565 GCA_050694895.1 bacterium
GGCCGCGATTCTTCGAGGCCCGCGGGGGAGGACTGGCCTTCCGCATCTGGTTGGGGTGGCACCCCGCTCCTGAAGCCGTGGCCGGTTTGACGAGCATCGATGACCGTGATGGAGAGGGCGGATCGGACGCGAGAACCTGACGTGGGAGGGGGAAGGAGGGCCTTTAGCGGCTGCAGTTCAGGCAGTGATTGGTAATGTGCAGCACCAGATGCCCGTCCACGCGGCCTAACCCGGCCACCAGCGTGGACGTGTCGCTGGCCACGTCTTTCCAAAACGAACGCCCGCCGATGGTCACGAACGTCGCCTGGCTCCTGATGTGACCCCATTCGTAGAATAGGGTCAGGTCGTGGACCACCCCGGCCTCATCCACAACGGCAGTGAGCATGTAGACGCCGCCCCCGCGGACGATGGACGCCCGCTGGGAAGGCGAATGGAGCCACTTCGCGATGGCGCGCCGCGCCGTAACATCACGCAGCATCGCCGTCTGCCTGTATTTGGTCATGACCTCGGTGACGATGTCCTGGCGCACGCCACCGACCTGGTATCGCCCACCGGGCAACTCGTCCACGACGAACACGTCAAGCGTGTGCAGAAACTCGACCGCCTTGGGCTCGGACTCGATCATGTTCTTGAGCGCATCGCGGACCCCGGAGGAAAAAGGCCGAAGAAGAATCGGGACCTGCAGCGATGTCACGGTGACGCGGCGCTGGCGCGACTGTCCAACCGCGGGGCGGGATTCGACGAGGGAACCCGCGCCGGTGATCGGAACTAAGCCCGTCGGGATATTCAGCATCAGCCGGGCTGTAAAGTCCGCGGTCAGAGTGTAGGGCTGCTGGTCCGGCTCAGTGGTGACACGTGCCAGCAGCATGTCCACGCTCATACCCTGCGCGTGGACGACTGTTGCGATCAGGAGCGTGGTCCAGAGCGCCACCAGCGGCTGACGAAGGCGGCGGGCACGTGCAGCCATAACGGGACGATTATACCGTGACCGTCGGAGAAGGCAACCCCCTTCCGGTCGAGTGAACTAAATGGGTTGGGGGAACGATATATATACTAGAGATCGGTACAGATCGGCGAGGTGTATTGGGCGTGCGCTACTCCGAATCTGACATGCGGTTCCTCGCCCGGGTCGTCGGCGAGACACCCGAGGCCGCGGCCTCCTATGTGCGCGCATGGCAGCTCGATCCCGAACGGATCGAGCCCTGGTTCGATGACGAGCGCGTGCTCCGGCAATTGATGGCCGACGACAACAGCATCGTAGAGGTGTCGCCGCGATTTCTCTTCACGGTGCTTCTCCGCCGCATCCGCCGTGATCTTGCGAGCATTCCCTATACCGTGGAGCGGGTCGAGCCCGACGGCCGCCTGGTCGTGTTTGACGCACCGGTCGTGCACGAGCTGCTCCGTGCGGACGAGATGTTCCAGTACCTGGTGAACTTGCTGGTGTCGTTCGAGCGTATTGACACGGTCACCGTGCGCGGCGCTCAGCCGCGTTCTCCGATGCGCCGGCTGAACACGTTCAACATGGACGATATGGTCGAGCTGGCGGGCATGGTCGATGCGCCGCTGCGCCCGCTCATCTGCCGGCGGATCGGCGACATCGCCCTGTTCGTCACCGGAATCTTCCAGGAGGCGATTCGGCGGACGGCGCGGCGTCCGCTCGCCTCGCCCTTCACCCGGATGTTCGTCGGGCGCTGGCGGCGCATAGAAGATTACGAAGCCGACGGCCGCCGTTTTTACGGCATGGCCGCCGATCAACTCCGCGACGTCCAGCCCGATCTCGCGCGCGTTCTTGCCCGTCTGGCCGGCGACTTCACGATTGCGCGCAAGCCTCTGGCCGTGCTGGCCGAGCGGTACGTCACGTGGGCTCGGCCTCACTGGGTGAGCGGTCCGTCCTGACGCGGCGATTCCCATAACGATTCCAGTGTATCGGGGGTGTGCCGCGCGGCGGCCTGCGGAGGCTGCCGCCGTCGCTCCCCCTGCGCTCTTGCGGATGGTACGATGACGGCCGGGGGGCGAGATGCTGCGGCGGGACGACGAGATCACGGTGACAATCGACCGCATGGCCTACGGCGGGCGGGGCGTGGCCCGCTCAAACGGCCTGGTCGTCTTTGTCAGCGGCGCCGCGCCTGGCGACGTCATCCGCGCGCGCGTGGGGCGCGTCCGGCGATCCTATGCCGAGGCTGACGGTGTGGCTGTGGAGACGGCATCGGCCGAGCGCGTGGCGCCGCGCTGCCCGCACTTCGGCCCTTGCGGGGGGTGCATCTGGCAGCATCTCGCCTACCCCGCTCAGGCGCAGGCCAAAGAAGCCATCGTGCGGGAGAGCCTGGCGCACCTGGGTGGGATGCGCGAGGCGGTCGTCAGACCGATCGTCCAGGCTCCCGATCCGTGGTACTACCGCAACAAGATGGAGTTCTCGTTCCACCCGGCCGGCACACTTGGGCTGCACGAGCGCGGCGCGTGGAACCGCATCGTGCCGATCGAGGTGTGCTTCCTGCAGTCCGAGGAGTCCGTAAGCCTTGTGCGTGCGGTGCGCGCCTTTGCTCGGTCCGCGGCCCTGGCGCCGTA
>JBOGSE010001034.1:0-1085 GCA_050694895.1 bacterium
TACTACTCAGTCCCTAGTATAGGCTACACTCGGGGCATGAAAGAACGATCGAACCAGGGCGGGCCGCGCTTGAATGCCGGCGAGGTCGGCCTGGACCCGACTGCGGAGCGATTCGTCGCGCCGCAAGGGAGTCTTGCTGACGCCTTGGCGTTTGACGTGGTTCCAGACGAACTCATCCGGGTTCAATTCGGGGGCGTAGCCGGGCAGGAAGTGCAGCTCCACGCGCCCCGCGAGGCGCTGGACGTACTGCGCCACGACCTTGGCGGTGTGGGCGGGGTGCCCGTCCAGGACCAGAAATACCGGACTCTTGCGGCCCCGCAGGAAATGCGTCAGCAACTCGACAAACCGAGCCCCGTTGAGCCGGTCCGTGTAGAGTTCGTACCAGAAGGCCCCGCGCGCGTTGACGGCGGAGATGGCGTTCACGCTCTGTCGGCGCCCGCTCGTCGGGACCTCCGGCGTCTGCCCGCGCAGCCCCCAGGTCCGCCCCAGGACCTGGTCGGAGCGGACCCCGGCTTCGTCGAGGAAGAAGATCCTCGCGCCACCGCGCTTCGCGCGGGCGCGCAGGCGGGGGAACACCGTCGTCTGCCAGTGGGCGATCGCCGCCGGATCGCGCTCGTACGCGCGCCGCAATGGTTTCTGCGGCGTGATGTCCAACTCGGCGAGGAGCCGCCCCACCGCCGTCACGCCGATGCGCACCCCGAACTGCTGCGCGATGAGCGCCCCCACAATCTGCCGCGTCCACAAGCCAAAGTCGAAGCCGTATTGGCGGGGGTCTTTCCCATTGAGCCAGCGCCGGACCTGCAGTTTCTGGCGGGGCGTCAGGGCCGGTCGCCGCCCGGGGTGCCGGCGCGCCCGGAGCGCCCGCTCGCCCCCGCGCCGCGCCCGGCGCAGCCACTTGTAAATCGTCGTGCGACACAGGCCGTAGCTGTGCATGACGCTGCTGGGGGCGGCGCCTTCCCGCACCCGCCGGACCGCCATGAGTCGGATCGTTTCCGACGTCTCGTGCGACAACGTCCGCCCGTCCATGCGCATACCTCTTCATACCACAGCAGGGACAAAGCGTGTAGACTAAATAAAGGACTGGT
>JBOGSE010001035.1:0-1047 GCA_050694895.1 bacterium
AGGAGCGCGCGACGTTGGACGCCTGGGCACGGGGACGGAGGCTCTCGTATCGCAAGGTGGTGCGCGCGAAGATCATCACGATGGCGGCCGATCAGATCCCGAGCCAGGACATCGCCCAGGCCTTGAATGTTTCGCGACCGACGGTGCAGCGGTGGCGCGAACGGTTTCTGGCCCTGCGGATGGCGGGGTTGGAACAGGACGCGCCGCGGCCCGGCCGCAAACCGAAGGTGTCGGCGAAGAAGATCCGGGCGGTGGTTGAAGCCACGTTGCATACCCAACCGCCGGCGGCGACGCACTGGAGCACGCGCAGTATGGCCCGGGCCCACCAGCTCAGCCAAGCCACGGTTCAGCGGATCTGGAAGCGCCACCACCTCCAGCCGCATCGGGTCGAGACCTTCCAGCTCAGCCGCGACCAACACTGCGTCGAGAAGCTGACCGACGTCGTGGGGCTCTATCTGAATCCTCCGGCCAAATCCCTGGTGTTGTGTGTCGACGAGAAGAGCCAAATCCAAGCCCTCGATCGCACGCAACCGGGCCTCCCGATGAAACCGGGGCGCTGCGGCACGCGCACCCACGATGACAAGCGCAACGGCACGACCACTCTGTTCGCGGCCCTCAGCATGCTCGATGGCAAGGTCATCGGCGACTGCATGCCCCGCCATCGGCCCCAGGAATTTCTCCGGTTCCTCAAGAAAATCGACACCGAGGTCCCCGCCGATCTCGCGCTGCATCTAATCGTGGACAACTATGGGACGCACAAGCATCCGCGGGTGACGGTCTGGCTCCGCCGCCATCCACGCTTCCATCTGCACTTCATCCCGACGTCGAGTTCCTGGTTGAACCTGGTCGAACGTTGGTTCCGCGAGCTGACCGACAAACGCCTCCGCCGCGGCACCTTCCACAACGTGCCGGCGCTCATCGCCGCGATCAAGGCCTATCTCGACAACCACAACCAGAATCCCCAGATCTTTGTCTGGAGTGCGCCCGTCGAGCGCATCCTGGCCAAGATCGCCAAATGTAAAGAAGCGTTAGATTCACTACACTAGC
>JBOGSE010001036.1:0-1054 GCA_050694895.1 bacterium
TCCATCGCCCAGGTGCCGATATGGGTGGCGGTGATATAGCGGATGTTGTTCATGTCGAAGCACAGCAGCGCGCCGAGCTCGGATTGCTTGAGCAGCCGCTTCACGCGGGCCAGCCGCTCGGTCCGCAGCCGCTCCATGTTCACCCGCTCTTCCCAATCCACCGCCATCAGACCGTAGGTCTGAAGTCCCATCGTCCTTCCCTCCTACGCCCGGCCGCAGAGCGCTCTGGCCGTGGCGGCCACGGACTCAGCGGTGGGCACGGTGAGATCCTCCAAGACCGGCGAGAACGGAACGGGCACATGCGATGCACCGATGCGTTTGACCGGCGCGTCCAGATCGTAAAAGGCCCCATCGGCGATGACCGACGCGATCTCGGCCGTCACGCCATAGCGTTCGTAGCCTTCGTCGACGACGATCACCCGACCGGTCTTCTGCGCGGATTCGATGAGCGCGCGCGCATCGAGCGGATATGTGGTCCGCGGATCGATGACCTCGGCGCTGATGCCGTCTGCGGCCAGCGCCTCAGCCGCCGCGAGTGCGACCTGCACCATGCTGCTCGTGGCGACAATCGTGACGTCCGTGCCCTGCCGCTTGATGTCGGCGACCCCAAAGGGGATCGCGTAGTCACCCTCGGGGACGGGCCCTTTGAGCGCGTACATCATCTTGTCTTCGAAGAAGACCACAGGGTTGTCGTCGCGGATCGCCGTCTTCAGCAGGCCCTTCGCATCGTATGGGGTCGAAGGCAGCGCCACCTTCAACCCCGGGACATGGCTGACCCACGCGTGCAGGCTCTGACTGTGCTGGGCCGCGGAGCGCCGCGTCGCGCCCATGGTTGTCCGCACGACCATCGGGACCTTGAGCTTGCCGCCGGACATGTAGTGGACCTTGGCGGCCTGATTGGCGATCTGGTCCATCGCCAGCGCAATAAAGTCGCCGAACATGATGTCGACGACCGGTCGCAGGCCCGTCATGGCGGCCCCGATCCCAATGCCCGTGAACCCGGCCTCGGAGATGGGCGTGTCGATGACGCGCTCGCGTCCGAACTCCTCCACCA
>JBOGSE010001037.1:0-2029 GCA_050694895.1 bacterium
GGCATCGCTGTGGCAGCGGCCGCCGCCAGACTGCTCGGGTGCGGGCCCGAGCAGATCGAGCAGGCGATCAACATCGCCGCGGCCACGGGTATCAACCTCAGGCAGACCCGCGTGGGCGAACTCTCGATGTGGAAGGGCGCGGCGTACGGCGGCGCGGGGCGGAACGGCGTGTTCGCGGCCTACCTGGCCCGTGAGGGTGTCACCGGCCCGGCACCGGTCTTCGAAGGCGTGCGGGGATTCATTGCGCAGGTCTCCGGCCCACTTGAGATCCCAAAGATGGCTGGCGAAGGGGATGGCGACGAACGGTTCAAGATCCTCGAGACCGACATCAAGTACTGGCCGGCCGAGTATCACTCTCAGGCGGCGGTTGCGCTGGCGCTCGATCTGCGTAAGCGCGGCGTGCGGCCGGAGGCCATCGAGCAGATCACCGTCCGGACATTCAAGGTGGCGGTCGAGATCATCGGCGGCGAACCCGAAAAGTGGGCACCCACAACGCGTGAGACGGCTGATCACAGCATGCCTTACCTAGTGGCGGCGGCGCTGCTGGACGGTGACATCACCGCGCGGCAGTTTAGTCCCGCGCGCATCGCGAGTGATGACATCCGCTCGCTGATGGCGCGCACTCGAGTCGTCGAGCAGGCCGATCTTGAGGCCGCGTATCCGGCAGGCGTTCCCACGATCCTCGAGATTGCAGAGAAGAACGGCAGGATGCACTCGGCCCGTTTGGATTTCCCTCCCGGACACAACCGCAACCCGCTGACCGACGCGCAGGTCAATGAGAAGTTCACCCGACTGGCCCGACCGGTCCTGGGTCCCCGCGGCGCGCAGGCGCTCAACGTGCTATGGAAACTGGAGTCGTGCAGGGACATCCGAACGATCATGCCGCTCCTCACCCGCGCCGTGGCGCGCCCGCGGACAAGGAGGACACCGGCAAAGAAGCGAAGCCGTGTCCGTACCCCCAGACGGAGGTGAAATGTATGACACGCACGATCGGGATGCTCATCGCGGTCCTGCTCCTCTTTGGACTCGCCCCGGGCATAGCCGGACCCGCCTATCCAAACAAGGCCATTGACCTCATCGCCCCGGCCGGCGCCGGCGGCGGCTGGGATGCCACGGCGCGAATGACGGCCCGGTCCCTCGGTGAGGAGAAACTCGTGACCGTGCCGATCGCCGTCACGAACATGCCGGGCGGCAGCGGCGCCGTCGGTATCGCCCACATGGTCACCAGGCGCAAGGGCGATACGCACGCGATCGCCGTCATGGGATCGGCGCTGACCGGCACGCTCGCGCGCAAAGCCGTGCCGTACACTTTTAACGACGTCACGCCGATCGCCGCGATCACCGGCGACTACAATGCGATAGCGGTCCGCAAGGACTCAACGTTCAACAACCTCCGCACCCTGATCGACCTCTTCAAGCGCGATCCCGGGCTGATCACCGTGGGCGGCGGCTCGGCACCGGGCAGTCTGGACCATATTTCATTCGCTGTTATGGCGAAGCAGCAAGGCGTGGACGCCACCAAGGTGCGGTACGTGCCGTTTGGCGACGGGGCATCGGCAATGGCCTCCATCCTCGGAGGCCAGACCACCGTGCTTTCCACCAGCCTGTCCGAGTTGCTCGGGCAACTCGAGGCGGGACAGATCCGCGTGCTGGCGATTCTGGCGCCGGAGCGCCTGGGCGGTTCGCTCAGGAACGTCCCGACCGCCCGCGAGCAGGGCATTGACTTCGTGTTCCTCAACTGGCGCGGCTTCTACATGCCGCCCGATATGCCCGCCGACGTCGTGAAGTTCTGGGAAGACACCATCGTCAAAATGGTCAACAGCAAGTCGTGGGCCAAGATCCTGGATGAGCAGAAATGGGCGCCGTTCGTCCTGACAGGCGACCGGCTAAAGCGGTTCGTGACCGGCGATCTCACGTCAACAGAGACGACACTGCGGGAACTGGGGTTCATCCGCTAGGCCCGCGGGGCACCGCATGACCGCTGCCCCACCGAAAACCGGCCGAGACGCGCGGTGACCGCCGACCGGCT
>JBOGSE010001038.1:0-4271 GCA_050694895.1 bacterium
TCGCGGAACACCACCATGTCCACGCGCTCGGGATGCTTGACCGGGTTGGGCACGCCCTCGAACCAGCGCACCGGCCGGATGCAGGTGTAGAGGTCGAGCAACTGGCGCAGCGCGACGTTCAGGCTGCGCATGCCGCCGCCGATCGGGGTGGTCAGCGGGCCCTTGATCCCGACGATGTAATGCTGAAACGCGCGCAGTGTGTCTTCGGGCAGCCAGGTTTTGTACGCCTTGAACGATTTCTCGCCGGCGAAGATCTCGAACCACACGATCCGGCGCTTCCCACCGTACGCCTTGGCGACCGCGGCGTCGAAGATCCGCTGGCTGGCGCGCCAGATGTCGGGTCCGGTGCCGTCACCTTCGATGAATGGGATGATGGGTTGGTTGGGAACGACTAGCCGGTTGTCCTTGATCTCGATCGTCTGCCCTTCGGTCGGGGGCTTGAGGGTCTCAAGCTGGAGCATGCGGGTCATCAACCTCCGCGTTGGCGCGTCGTGCAGAACGTAGTGATGGTCGGAAAATCCGCATACACTCTAGCGTAAACGCCACATCCCTTCAAGGACGCTCAGTCGATCTTGGCGCGGGACGAGACGACCACCCAACTGCGTCGTGCGGCGCCCGTGGCCGGATCGACGGCCTCAGCCAAGCCAGGCCGCGAAGCCCTATCGCGGCAGCTCTCTTCGGCTTGACAGCCAACCCCTTTGTACGGTAGATTACCTATCAGTTATGAAACCTCGGGGTTATCGGCACATGGCCACCGCTCGCCTCGACGCAACGTTCGCGGCGCTCGCCGATCCCACGCGGCGGGCAATCCTCGCCCGGCTGGCCTCAGGTGAGGCGTCGGTGACGGAACTGGCAAAGCCGTTTGCGATGAGCCAGCCCGCGATCTCTAAGCATCTCAAAGTGCTGGAGCGCGCCGGTCTGATCTCGCGCGGCCGTGACAGGCAGCGACGGCCGCGCCGGCTCGAGGCGAAGCCGCTGGAGGAGGCCACCGAATGGCTGGAGGGCTACCGCCGGCACTGGGAGGGCAGCTTCCGGCTCCTCGACGACCTGCTCGAGGAGATGAAGACGAAGAAAAAGACGCGCAGACGCAGGAAGCGATAGGAGGAGATCATTATGAAGAACACGGGAACTCTGAAGGTCACTACGCCCAGCGACCGCGAGATCGCGATGACGCGTGTCTTCGACGCACCGCGCAATCTGGTCTTCGACGCCTTGACCAAACCCGAGCTGCTCAAGCGCTGGCTCGGGGTATTCGGCGGCTGGTCGCTGGCCGTCTGCGAGATCGATCTGAAGGTGGGTGGCACCTATCGCTATGTGTGGCGTGGCCAGGACGGAGCTGAAATGGGAATGCGCGGCGTCTATCGCGAGGTCGTGCGGCCCGAGCGCATCGTCGCCACGGAGTCGTTCGACGAATCCTGGTACCCGGGTGAGGCGCTGGACACGACGGTTCTCGTCGAGCAGGCCGGCAAGACTACGCTCACGACCACGGTGCTCTATGAGTCGCGGGAGGCTCGCGACGTTGCCCTCAAGTCCCCCATGGAGAGCGGCGTGGCTGCAAGCTACGACAATCTTGCGCAGTTGTTGGCGTCGCCGCGGGCTCGGGGCGCCTCATAAAACGGAGCCTGACCGCCTCGAAGGCGCTCACATCGAACACGAAATGTGAGGACAAAGATCTCGTTGTTACCCGCGTCTTTGATGCACCAGTGGAACTGGTCTGGAAGGCCTGGACCGACCCCGAGCACGTGATGCAGTGGTGGGGACCAGAGGGCTTCACTTCGCCGATCGCGAGAATGGATGTGCGTGAAGTCGGAACATCGCTTGTCTGCATGCGTTCACCAGAGGGCCAGGACTTCTACAACACCTGGACCTACCGGGAAATCGTACCGATGCAGCGCATCGAATTCGTCATGGATTGGGCCGACAAAGACGGTAGGAGGGTCGAGCCCGTCACGATGGGCCTGCCCCCGGACATCCCGCGGGATGTGCGTCATGTTGTAACTTTTGAACCCTTGGACGACAACAAGACGGAAATGACCGTCACGGAATACGGCTATACGTCGGATCAAATGTTCGACTTGTCCAAAACCGGCTTGGAGCAATGCCTCGATAAGATGGCAGCAAGCCTCGCACCAACCAATGCCTAAGACTAAGCCATTTGTGCTGTGTGGAACTAAGGGCGCTACACGAGCAGATATTTCCGTCGGACCCCTTCGTTCTTTTTCAAATCCGCGACACTTCCCTCGTACCGGATGCGCCCGTCGTCGATCACATAGCAGCGGTCGGAAAGGCGCAACGCCGAGTGCACGTTCTGCTCTGCCAGCAGCACCGTCAGGCCCGCGGCCACCAATTGCCGAATCCGCTCCTCGAGGGCGCGGACGAGCAGGGGGGCCAGCCCTTCCATCGGCTCGTCGAGAAGCAACAGTTCGGGATTACCCACGAGGGCGCGCGCGATTGCGAGCATCTTCTGCTCGCCCCCGGAAAGATGTCCGCCCTTGTGTGAGGCCTTCTCCCGTAAGACAGGGAAGAGTTCGTGCACTCTGGTTCGGTCCCACCCCTGGCCCCGAGTCGATCTCCCGCTCGCGATCTCCAGATTCTCGTCCACGGTCAGATCGGCAAAGATCCTCCGATCGTCGGGAACGTAGCCGAGGCCTTTGCGCGCGAGCACGTGGGGCGCCCGACCCGCTATCTCCTCACCTTTGAACCGGATGTGCCCGCGCCGGGGCGGGGTGACGCCCATGATGCTCCGCAGCGTGGTGGTCTTGCCCGCGCCGTTGCGGCCGAGCAGGGAAACCACTTCCCCCGACGCCACCCGCAGCGATACGTCGAAGAGAATATGGCCCAGTCCGTAGAAGGTGTGAATGCCGTCCAGCTCAAGCATCGCGGGCTCCCAGGTAGGCGTCCTGCACTTCACTATGCTGCCTGACCATCTCGGGCGGACCCTGGACGATGGTGCGTCCCTGACGCATGACCATGATGCTCTGAGCCACAGAGAAGACCACATCCATGTCGTGCTCGCAGAACAGGACCGTCAGGCCCCGCTCGCGCGCAAGGCGTCTGACCAGCTCGATCGTCGCCGCGGTCTCCTCAAGGGACATGCCCGCGGTGGGCTCGTCCAAGATCAGCAGCCGCGGCCCGCTGCCGAGCGCGATGGCGATCTCCAGAATCCTCTGGTCGCCATGGGAGAGCGTCCCGGCCACGCGGTCTGCCTTGGCGGTCAGGCCGGTATGTTGCAGGATTTCGTTTGTCTCGTTGACGGCCAGACGCGACGCGGCGGCGAGCAAGGCCAGGCTTCGGCGCTGGTGGGAGAGCACCGCGACCTGGACGTTGGCGAACACGGTGAGCCGGGGGAAAACGTTGGCAATCTGAAACGTGCGCCCGATACCGCGACGGCAAATCTCGTGCGGCGCGAGACGGGTGATCTCCTGTCCTTCCAAGACAATCCGCCCATCGTCGGGCTTCAGCATCCCCGTGATCAGGTTGAACAGCGTTGTCTTGCCGGCACCGTTGGGACCGATGACAGCCACGACCGATCCCGCCTCGACGTTCAAGGCCGCGCCCTGCACTGCCGGGAAGCCGTCGAACGACCTGCTCACTCCCGTGACGCGCAGCATCTCAGGCATGGCTGCCCTCGACGGGCCGGCGTCGACCAATTCGCTCTTGCAGATGACCCATGACACCGTCCGGCATGAAAAAGATGATCAGGATCAGGATGGTCCCGAGGATCATCGTCCAGTTGTCCGTGTACCGGCTCGCGACTGTTCGCAGCGCCACAATCAGGGCGGCGCCGACCATCGGGCCAAGAAACGTGAGCCACCCACCCAGCAGACACATCACAAAGATCTCGAGGGAGAGCACCCAGAAGAGCATGCTCGGGAAGACCGAGCGCTCCAGCGCGACGTAGAGCACACCAGCGACGCCCCCAAAGAAGGAGGCGATTACTATGGCCACGAGTTGATGCGCCCTGACATCCACGCCGATGGCCTGGCACCGCTGGGGGTTGTCGCGGACCGCCTGCAGGGTCGCGCCGAAGGGCGACCGCACGAGCAGGTAGAGCACGAGCAGCGATACGGCCACCGCCGCAACGATGAAGTAGTACGCGCCCCCTACGCCCTGCAGAGAAACCGGCATAGGGATGCCGTGAATACCATCGTCTCCGCCGGTGACCGGATACCAGCGCAGCACGATGGTCCAAATCAACGAACCCAGCGACAACTGCAGCATGCCGAAGTAGAGGCGCGTGAGCCGGACGCAGATCACCCCGACAAGCGCAC
>JBOGSE010001039.1:0-1637 GCA_050694895.1 bacterium
TCAGCCAGACGTGGCGAAACCGCATCATGCCGTCCGAAATGTGCACGAACCCTTGCACCTTCGGACTCATCGTCTTATATTCTTTCGGCCAGTAGAGAAAAATGTATGGCAGATCCTCATTGAGCACGGTCAGGATTTCGGCGTATGCCCGCCGGCGTAGATCGGCCGTGGTCAGGATTCTTCCTGCGCCGAGCATCGCGTCCACGCGCGGGTTGCTGTACGCGCTGTTGTTGAGTCCCCCACCGGTGACGAAGAAGCCGTAGATGTTGCCGTCGGGATCCGGCCGGCCGCTCCATCCGAGCAAGCTGGCCTCAAACCGCTGCGTCGTCAACTGACTCAGCAGCGCGCCGAACTCGACGATCTCGATGGCGACGCGGATCCCCACCTCCCCAGCCGTCGACTGGATGACCTGGGCAATCTGCTGCGCCACGCGTCCAGGCGTGATTTTCAGTGTGAATGCGAACCCGCTGGGCTGCCCGCCCTCACGCAGTTTCGCGCGGGCCAGTTCCAGGTTGCGCTCGGGAACGCGGGCGTTGGGTCCGGCATCCGAGCCGAGCAGGCCGGGCGGAAAGGGCCCGTTGCCGGGCGTGGCCGTCTCGCCGAAGACCACCCGCACCAGGGTTCGGCGGTCGATGGTGGCGTTGAGTGCCTGCCGCAGCGCCTTGTTACTGAACGGTGGCGCCGTCACGTTGATCCACAACCCCTGCCAGCCCAGACCCTCGCGCTCCGCGAGCCTCACCCGTGCATCCCGCTTGAGATCCGGGATGTCGGTGGGCTCGACGGCGTCGATGATGTCGAGCTCGCCCGCCCTCAAGTTGGCCAGGCGCGCCTGCCCGTCGGTGAACGGCCGATAGATGATGCGCTCCAGGAAGCCCGCGTTTCGATCCCAGTGCCGGTCGAAGCGCTCCAGCACGATGCGCTCCTGGGGCCGCTTCTCGACGAACTTGTACGGGCCGGTCCCGACCGGCTCGCGGGCGAAGTCACGGCCCAGGCGCCGCGCCACGACAGGCGAGACCATCATCCCGGCCCTGTCGCTGAGCACAGACAGAAACGGGCTGAATGCGGCCTCGAGGTCGATCTGGATGGTGAGCGGATCGACAACCGTCACGCGATCCACCAGCGCGATCTCACTCCGCCGCGGCGAGGCGAACGCGCGATCGAGCATGCGATCGAAGTTGTACTTCACGGCCTCGGCGTTGAACGGGGTGCCGTCATGGAAGACGACATTGGGCCGCAGCCGGAAGGTGTAGGTCTTGCCGGCATTGGTGATCGTCCACGAGGTCGCCAGCATCGGGACGATCTCCAGTTCCTGGTTCACGTCCACGAGTTTGTCGTAGAGGTTCTGGAAGACCTGGCGGTCCACCGCGGCAATGGACTGATGCGGGTCCATGTTCGGCGGATCGGCGTTGAGGCCGACGCGCAGCGTCCCTCCTCGCCGCGGCGATTGGGCCGATGCGAGCCCTCCGACCAGCCCCCAGACCAGGACCAGGATTACCGCAACCGCCATCATCGTGCGCTTCAACCGAATCACCTCCATCGCGGGCCGGCGGGTTGTCCGCCGGTGCGCTGTCCCCTGCTTACGGGTTCAGCCAGACGTGGCGCAGGCGCATCATCCCGTCCGAGTTGTGCACGTAGCC
>JBOGSE010001040.1:0-7722 GCA_050694895.1 bacterium
TTTGCCACAACGTCGAGGCTCGGACGTCATCACGAGCCGATTGAGTGAGAGGAGGTGAAGGCCGAGGACGCCGAGTGTACGTCCGCATTCTGTCCCGCATTACATGCCGGAGGTGATAGACGCGTGAAACTTAAACTCCCAGTGGTCATTGTTGCCCTGGGTCTGGCGGTCGTCCTCCTGCTCAACCCCGGGGGACTGGTCGCCTCAGACCATGACGACGGCGAGACCGACAACAAAGCCCGTGCCCTGAACCTGACCGACCTCTACGCGTTCCGCGAGAAGGACCAGAATCCCAACGCCGGCGTGCCCGAAGGCGACCTGGTCTTCGTCATGAACACCAACCCCAGGTCCGTGGCCCGGCAGCAGTACTACTTCAGCCCCAACGCCCGGTACAATTTCCACGTGACGCGCGTCGCGAACAAGAACGATGCCGCGACCGGCCACAAAGACCTGACCCTCTGGTTCAAGTTCCGCGCGCCGCGGGGCAACCAGCAGGAGATCAACGTCATCCTCGACGACGAGGAGGGCCGCTCGGTCGTCACGCACACGGTCTCGGGCGGCCCGATCCTGACGACGCCGGTCAACGGCCCGGCCGACCGGCCGCCGATCGTCAATGAGATCGACATCCGCGGCCATAAGGTCCGGGTCTACGCCGGACTACGAGAGGACCCGTTCTTCTTTGACGTTGAGCAGTACTTTCGCGTCCGCGCGGGCGCGCTCGGCATCGGCCCCGCGGCGGGCTTCCGCAACCCCGGCCTGGACTTCGCGGCCGGATATAACGTCAACGCGATCGTCGTCAGCGTCCCGTTGGCGCTCCTGCAGGGGACAACCAAGGCCACGGTCTTCGACGTCTGGGAGACGATAAGCTTCAAGGGTAAACAGGTCGAACGGCTGGCCCAGCCGGCGATCAATGAAGGCCTGCTGTTCACCAACGACTTCCTCAACACGCTGAACGCCATCGGGCCCGACTGCGAAGCCGACGCCCTGGCCGGCCGGGAGCCCTGCGCCAGCGCCGCCGCACCGATCCTGGCGGAGGCGATCAGGACGCTTCGGGCAGTCGGCAACTCTCAGGCCCAGGCGCTGGCCATCGCGCTCGCCTTTCTTCCCGACGTCATGCGCATCGATACCACGCAGCGCAGCGGGTACGCGCGTGCGGTCAACACCTCGGGACGACCGATCACCGGGCGCATGCTCCTGGATGATGTGATCGACATTACGCTGAGCGTCGTGGCAGCCAACCTGCCGCCGGCGTTCCGAACCGACAACGTCTCGTACAACGGACCGAACCTGGGCGACACGAGGCACAAGGCCCTGCTGCCGGCGTTCCCGTTCCTGGCGCCACCGAACTAGTCGAAAGGGCGAACGGCGGCGCCCGGTGAGTGATCGGACGAACATATCCCGGGCGTCGCTTGTCCCTCCACCACGGGGGCGATGAGGCCGTGAGCACGAGACCAACGTCTTTCCGTGTCATCGTAGCGGCGGCGGCACTCATGGCCGCGCTGGTGGTGCTCGGTCTCCCTGCGCTGCGCTACTTCACCGGCGGCGACGCGAGCGTGGCCGGAGTCGAAGCCTACCGCTACCGCTTCGAGCGCGCGACCCGGGGCAGCGTGACGCGGGCGCTCGAGCAGGAGATCGCCTTCTATCAGGAGCGTGTCGCTCGCGATCCCCGGGGCGGGCTCGACCTCGCATCGCTCGGGGCGACCTACCTCAGAATGGCCCGTGCGACCGGCGACCTCAGCTGGTACCTGCTCGCCGAACAGGCCGCGCAACGCTCGATCGCCAACCTGCCCTTCTCCAACGACGCCGCGGTGCTCGTGCTCGCGAAGGTCGCTGAGGCCCGACACGACTTCAAGGAAGCACTCCGGCTGGCCGGCCAGGTGAACTCGGCGGAGGACGCGCTCGCCATCCTGGTATCGGCGAACCTGGCGACCGGCAACGTCGACGCCGCGGAGCGCGCCGCCGACGCGATGGTAAAGCGCGCGCCGACGTTGGGCAGCCTGACGCTGCGCGCTCTGGTCCATAATGCCAGGGGCAAAGACGGCGAGGCGGTGGCGGACTTCGAGCGGGCGATCGCCGCCGAAGAACCCGGCGAAACCGGAGGCTCGGCGCTGGTCAGAACATTGCTGGGCCGGCTCCATGCGAGGCGCGGGCGCCTCGATGTTGCGCGGTCGCTCTACGGGGAGGCCCTGCGGATACTGCCGCAGCACCCCCTGGCGTTGGTCCAGCTCGCCGAACTCGAGGCCCGCGCCGGCGCGTACCGCTCAGCCGAGCGGCACCTCTCGCAGGTCGTGACGATCTCGGCGTCTCCGAACATCTACGACCACGTCGTCCTCCGTGGCATCGGGCGCCTGAAGATTCTTCAAAATGATAGCGCAGCGGCGAATGACCTCTGGGATCAAGCCGAGACCCGGTTGCGAAGAGACGTCGCCCAGGGTGCCTTCGGCCACCGCCGAGAACTCGCACATCTCCTGTTGGAACGCGGGCGTCCCGGCCACGCGGAAGAGGCGTTGACGCTGATGCGCGCCGAGGTTCGGATTCGCCGCGATGCCGAGACCATGAGCATCCTGGCCTGGGCGCTATCGGTCAACGGACGGCTTCACGAGGCCCGCGACGCGATACGCGAGGCACTCCGATGGGGCGTCCGAGATGCCGGGCTGTACTATCGAGCCGGCGCGATCGAGCAAGCGCTGGGTGAGGGCGCTTTGGCCGAGGCCTTTTTCGAGAAGGCGGGGGCCACGGACCCAACGTTCGACCGGCAGGCCCGCCGCGCGCTCGGCGTGGAACCGTAAGGGAACCATGCGCATCGCGAGACGCTCGATGCGAATGCCTCTTGGCGCGGTCCTTATTGGTCTGATCGCGCTATCTTCCGTGCGACCCGCCGATGCCCACTGGGCGGACCTTGCGGTTGCCGAAATTTTGGTTGCGGACTCGAGCGTGCAGATGATTCTCGTGTTCCCGACCGGGCTCGTCTCGTCCGCCGATGGGGACGGGGATGGTCGGCTCTCGCCCGAAGAGGTGCGCGCGCACCGCGATGTCCTCACCGCGGCACTGGTGGAGCGGATCGTCCTCAGGGACGGAGAGCAGGCGGGCGCCCTCACGATCGAGCCCACGGCTTCCCCTCCTTCTACCCTGACCGCCACGCCGGGCGGTCACAGCACCCTGATGCTCACATTCACTTGGCCCCGCCCCCTCCGGCGGCTGACGATCCACTATGGCCTGTTCCTGCCAGGCGTTCCCACCGCGAGTTGCCTGGCGACCTTCCTACGGAATGGCAGGATTCAGACATTCGTGTTCACCCCTACCGCTCGTGAGGTCTCTTTTGACTACCAGCCCTCCGCGACGCGGCTGAGCCGGGTCCTTCTGGCCGTCGGGGGAAGCGTTGTGAGTTTGCGCGGCCAGGCCCTCCTGGCCGGCCTTCTCGTACTCGCCGCGGCCCTGGGCGTTCTGGCGTGGGCTGCGCGGCTTCGATCTGCACGCATGGAGGGTCACACGTGAAGAGAAGGCTTGGAGCAATTCTCGCCGGATGCGCCGTGGCGCTGTTGCTGGCCACCCCACTGATGGCGCACCCGCTCGGCAACTTCTCGATCAACCGCTACACGGCCATCGACGCGCGGCCGGACGGCGTTTTCGTCGAGTACGTGCTAGATCTGGCCGAAGTCCCGACGTTCCAGGAGACCGGGCACTTGGCAGGGGAGGAGATGAAACGCCATCTGGAGCGGCGCATCGACGAATGGCTGCGTGGACTGCGGATGACGGCCGACGGTGCGGCCGTGCCACTGGTGCCCACGGCGATTCGGGTCGCATGCCTTGAGGGGGCCGGCGGCCTTCCGGTCTTGCGGGTCGAGGCCGACCTGCTCCCACGGTTCGCTGAATCAGGCGGAAGCGGCTTCGAGGTGCGCCTGATCTACCGAGATACGAACTTCCTCGACCGCGCCGGCTGGAAGGAAATCGTCGTGAGCGGCCCTGCGGTCCTGGCCTCCTCGGTATCCGCACAGGATCGAGGGAGCAACCGCCTCCGGGGTTATCCTGAGAAGCTCCTCAGCGCTCCTCCCAGTGTCGCGGAAGCCATCTTTAACGTGCGGCTCGACACCCCACGTCCTGCGGCTGCGCCCGCCGCGGCCGCTTCCGTGACGAGATTCGATCTATCACTTTGTCGCAGACAGGGAGCTGCGAGCACGACAGGCGGCCCCGGCCCTCGGGCCGGCGGCGAGACGAAAGCCTTCGGGACCTTGTTTCGGCAGCTGGCCCAGGGACGGCCGGACCCGGGGGTCTTGACCGTCGCGTTGCTGGGAGCCTTCCTCCTGGGCGCGTACCATGCACTGACACCCGGTCACGGAAAGACGATCCTTGCCGCGTACTTCGTCGGGTCGCGGGGAACGCCGGGCCAGGCGTTCCTGCTCGGGCTCGTCACGACCCTGACCCACACGTCGGGCGTATTCCTCCTCGGGCTGGCTACGCTGTTCGCGTCGCGGTTCGTCGTACCCGAACGGCTCTACCCGATACTGAGCGGCCTCTCTGGCCTGATGCTTCTCGGCGTAGGCGCATCACTATTCTGGCGCCGACTCCGGACACTGAGACAGGCAGGTCGCCGAACAGTCGTCAGCCCTCATGAACACCGTCATCAGCGCAATCACGCGCACGGACATCACGACCACGCACACGATCGTCACCACGATCACGGCTCACACCACCACCATGGCCACGCCCACGCGCACTCACCCGCTGGCGATGTTCGGGCGCGGGACCTGATTGCGCTGGGCGTCACTGGAGGTCTGTTGCCCTGCCCCTCGGCACTGGTCGTGATGCTGGCGTCGATTTCTGTTGGGCAGGTGGGCCTTGGCCTGGCCCTGATTACCACGTTCAGTGTCGGCCTAGCCAGCGTGCTGATCGCCGGCGGCCTGCTGATGGTCTACGCGCGATCGTTCATGGATCGTCTGCTCAATCGCGGCGCACCGGGCCAGATTCCCTCACGATGGCTGGCCCTGGCCCGGCCGGTTCTGCACCGGCTGCCGGTCGTCTCTGCAGCAGTCGTCGCCCTGCTCGGCCTGGTCATCATCCTCCAGAGCGGCATGTCGGTTGGGCTGGGGCGCTAAGGGAATCACTGGAGAAACAAGGAGGGAACGACTGTGGGCACGTCGGTCATCTCGATTCTAGTGCTGGGTTTCCTGTTGGGCATCAAGCACGCGATCGAAACCGACCACGTCGCGGCGGTTGCGACGATCGCGAGTCAAGAGCGGAGCATGTGGCGGGCCTCCCTGGTGGGTGCGGTCTGGGGGATCGGCCACACTGCTTCGTTGCTCGTTGCGGGTATTGCCGTGCTCGCCCTCCGACTGACGATTCCCGAGCAAATCCAGCTGGTCCTTGAGTTCCTGGTCGGGCTGATGCTTGTCGGTCTTGGTGTACAGGCGATTCGGCGTGCCGCGAAGGCCGTGGTCATTCACCAGCACGAGCATGAGCATGGCGGCTCCCCGTCCCACGCGCACCTCCACGTCCACGTGGGCGGCATTCAGCACCACGGCGGCCGGGCCGCGGTGCCGACGCGATCATTCTGGATTGGCCTGATGCATGGGCTCGCAGGGAGCGGGGCGCTGACCGTGCTGGTGCTCGCCACGGTCCCGTCGCTGTTAGTCGGCATCGTCTATATCCTCACCTTCGGCGCAGGGTCCATCCTGGGGATGTTAGGGACGTCTGCGCTGATCGGGCTCCCGGTGGCCCTGACGGCCGGCCGCTTCGGAACCCTGCACCTGCGCCTGCAGCAGGTCGCCGGTCTGCTCAGCATCGGCGTGGGCGCCGTGCTGGCCTGGGAGACGCTCCGGTCCTTGATCGGGTAGGGCTTCGCAGCGCCGTACAGAAAGAATCCGACATGGACGCGTATCTGGCCGTTGCGGGCAAGAGGGAAGTCCGTCGCTACCAACCCCAAGCGATCCCGGAGCCCGTGCTCACGCAGATTCTGGAGGCCGGACGGGCCAGCGGCAGCAGCCGCAACAGGCAGCCCTGGCGGTTCATCGTCGTCACCGATCGCGCGCGGCTGCACGAGGTCGGCGGGCTGGTCAGCCGGCCGGGAAATGTGGCGGAAGCCCCGGCCGCGATCATCGTGGCCATCACCACCCCTCGCGCGGCGTTCGATGCCGGCCGGACCGCGCAAAACATGATGCTGGCCGCCTGGAGCCTCGGCATCGGCACATGCCCCAACACTCCTACCGATGAGGCCGCGGTGAAATCCCTGCTCGGGTTGCCGGCTGAGATGGCCGTGCCCACGGTCCTGTCCCTGGGCTATCCCGCTCCGGGCGAACGGCGCCCGCGGCGGAAGGCGGACGCGGCTGCGGTGCTTGGACGGATCAACCGGATGCCGCTCGGCGACCTCGTGTATCGCGACCGCTACGCGGGCTAGCTTCAGCGAAAGAAGACCCCGTTCCGCTCCCTGGCGAGCAACGAGTACACGTTCTTCGAGGTCTGCGCCGGATCGGAGACGATGCGGAACGGCCCCGACTCGAGCTGCCACTCGATGGTCGACCGGTTCTCGACGGCCTGGGCGACGAACCGCTCCTGGGCGTTGCGCAGTTGCCTGCGTCTCCCAACACCTCTCCACCGGACCGTGAAGGACACCGTCGCCGGGATCGATGGCCCGTTATTCAGCGCATTGATGAGGTTCTGCTGGTCGGGCATGGGCGCCGGGCCCATGCGCATGGTGGCCGATCCCCCCGGCAGGTTGACCTGGACGCTCTCGCGTGGAAGCGGGATCGTCCAGAAGAGGCCATCGGAGGTGATGCCGGGATTGATGTCGTGCTGCTGGCGCGAAGGGTCGACCTGACCCTCGAAGACATCGAGTCAGACAAAGCCGAAGGACCCAGTCGCGGTCTTGCCATCGGCTCCCACATAGCGACCCGTCATGAAACCGCATGTCGGTCTCGTAGAGTAGCCGCTCTGGGGCGCCGCCTCCCATGCGCGTCCTGGTGCACATGCCCCTGACCACGCTGAGACCCACGACGCCGTCAAAGTCGGAAATCGTCGACGGCTCCTTGCCCGGCTCGGGCAGGAAGATGTGGAACAGGCCCTTCGCAAATGGGACCGTGATTCCGCCGGGAATCGGCTTCGGTCCCGCCATCGGCGCGGCATGGGCCAGTGTCGGCAGCCAGAATCGGGACAGCACCGCGGCGCCCGCCGCACCCGCGGCCACTCCCAACAACCGACGCCGAGTCAGAGTGTCGTGCGGGGTGGCATGGGCGTTGCTACAGCAGAGATGAGATTCTGCCGGAATCCTCATGACTCACCTCCAGGTCCGGGGCCGTGTGTTCGAAGGCGGATGCCGCGACCCCTGCAGTGGGGCCAGTAGCGTGGACAACCCAGCCATCCAGACTCGCCCTACCTGGCCGGGCGGAGGGTGCCCTTCAGGATGAGGTGCGTCAGGAACGCGTCGGTCGTAAAATGGTTCTTATAAATAGCATCGCCATCCCTCGGCCAGCCGGTGACCCGCACCCCTTCAGTGACCGGGCTGTTGCTGTAGCGCTCGTGCAGCGGAATGATCGGAAGGAGCTCGTTGAAAGCCTGGGCCAGGCGCGTGATCGCCGATTGCTGGCGACCCACGTTCGTCCCTGCGCCGGCCGAGTCCACCATCGGCCCCATGTCCACCTTGCCGACCGTCTGAGTCTCCTGCTGGAGATTGAAGTCCATCCCGCGGGTCGTTGCCCACACCGGATAGTTGTGGTTGAACAGGTCCTGCAC
>JBOGSE010001041.1:0-7296 GCA_050694895.1 bacterium
TCCCGGCGCGGCCCGCGCCCGGTCAGACAGGTCCTGCCACCTGCTCGATTCCCGGTGCACCCTGAACAGAGGGGCGGACCCTACGAAGTGAGACCCGATCGGAGCAAGTAGACCGCCCACCCGATCAGCCCTAGCCCGGCCGCACGCGAGAGCCAGGGCCCGCGCGCCACGGCCTTCTCGAGGAGCACGAATACCGCGAGCGCGGCAATCCAGAGGACGTTCATTACGCCCCCGACGAAGAGGAGCCCCATCAGCGCCCAGCAACAGCCGACGCAGTAGGCGCCGTGCGAAAGCCCCATGTACAGCGCGCCCCTGGGCCCTTCCCGCCACCGGGTAAGGAGGAAGCCCAGGGGCGACTGGCACTGAACGAGGCAGGCGTCTTTCCACGGGGTGAACTGGTAGAGCCCGGCGAGGAGGAGAAAGGCCGCGGCCAGGAGGGCGCTGGTGCTTGCGAGTTGCGGTGAGAGGAGGAGAAACGCCTGTAGCACCCCCTGAAGCCCGGCGGCGAGCAGGCTCCAGGCGAGCCAGATCACCAGATAGCCCGCCGCAAAGAGGCCGGTCGGCGTGGCCGCCTCTCCCTGCGCGCGCCGCCTCCGCTGGACGCTCGCGAAGATGAGCAGCGTCGGGGCCGCCGAGGGGAGCATCATGGCGGTCATCATGACGCCCCACATGAGCGCCGTGGCCCACAGGTCGGCGAGGCTCCACGGCATCTGCCATGGCCTGGCGGCGTCCATGCTCATCCCGCCGGCGCGCCGCCAGACCTGGAGCCAGGCCAACGCCACCAGGCCGATGACCCCGCCTAAGACGATGACACGCTCGCGCTCGAGGAACCGCCTTAGCACGGCTCAGGGACCCTGCCACCGCACCTTCGCCAGCTCGGCGCACTTGCCGGGATGGGCGAAGCTGAGCTCGGGGCTGTCGTTGACCCAGAACTCCTTAAGGGCGTACTGCTCGCCCTCCTGGAAGATGAACCCCTGGGGCAGCACGACCTTGGGGTACGCCTCGGCCTTGGTCACGGGGTTCCGGATGGGCTGGAAAGAGATCCTGAACCGGCCGTCCACCGCGACCTCGGTGTCCTTCCCCGCCACCATGAGGGTGATCTTTACGAATCGAGGTTCTAGGACATGCGAATACGTCGTGGCGAGGATCGCGAAGGGCGGACCTCCAGCCTCGCCCGAGACGATCTTGAGGAGCGCCTCGCGCTGAGCCGGCGAGGCACCCTCGTCGATGTAGAACGCGGCTACCCCGTTCCCCTCGTGGATCGCGCCCGGCCACTTCAGTGCCAGGAACACCTTCTGGCCGTCGAGCCGGACGTCCCCGTACGCCCCATCAGCCACCCGGAAGCCAAGGACACCCTGGCAGAAGCCCATCGTCGGCCGCGCGTTGAAGTTGCACGGGCACCCGTAATCGCAGTTGCACGCGAGGACGTAGTCGCCTTGGATGTGCCACCTGGTTGCCATTACACCCTCCTTTCTCTACCGGGTCACATCCGGACGCCCTCAGCCCTGCCAATTGAACGGGGCGAAGTGGCCATTGTTCTGGCCGCTTGTTTCGTCCCATTCTAAGCCGAAGGCATGCAGGTGGCTGCGCACCGCCCGGGCCAGGGCCAGGCGGGCGTTGGCCGGGTGGACGGTGTTGTCGATATACAGCGGCTCACCGGGTTTGGCCGGGCTGCCCACCCCTTCCACGGCTTGGTCAAGCGCACCCGGAATGGAGACCGACCGCTTCATGCCGTTCTTTTGGTATTGAATCCGCTTGGCCTCCGATCCCAGGAACTTACCGATGAGGGGGGAGAGGGCCGCCATGGGGCCGCCCGCCTGGCCGCTGACGATGGTGGTCAGCGCTTGCTGCTGGTCCGGGTTGGCCCGTTCGTCGGTGATCAGGCCGACGGACCAATTGCCCTTGCTCATCACACCTGGGCTGTGGCCTAGGACGGCAAAGTTGACGTCGTCCAGCACCACATTGCCATAGCGCCCCCTCTCGATATGGAACACAAAGGCAAAGTAGCAATAGCCTTTGGTGGGCTGACCGGCTAGGTTGGTGGGAAGGCAGGGGCAGAGGTAATTGCAACTGCAGGTTTCGAAGTAGTCACCGCTGAGTTGCCACGACGGATTAGCCATGAGCACCCTCCTTGGGGCAACCGATTGCTGAGAGGTCCAAATTCTTAACCTTTCAAGCCTGACCCCCTCCCTGCTATAGGTCACCGGGGAAGCGGATGGCCTACGGCCCTTCGTAACGGCACTCGGAGAAACTGCATGCCTTGCCTGGCGCTTCCCATTTCAGATCGAAGTCTCCATAACGGAACTGGGTTGACCGGCCCAGCTTTGCCGGGAAGGGCGCCCCTTTCCAAAAGGGCGGATTCACCAGTTCCGCGAAAGATCCAGGCTCGCGCCCGGCGATCGCCTCTGCCTCTATGTCGAGCACATCCCGGATGCGGACGGCCCGCCTCTGACCCCTTCTCTCGACCTCGATCGGCACCCACCTCAGGCCTACGACCTCGGCGGTGAACTGGCGCCACCGCCCAAAGAAGCCACCAGCCCGACCGAGGAAGATCGTCTGGAGGGCGTCCCGCTGCTGCGAGGTCGCCCGCTCGTCCCCGTACATCGCGACCCGCCAGTTGCCGTCGTAAAACTTCGGGCCGGGTGCGTAGATGGCCAGGATGACGGTGAGTCCCGTGAGTTCGACCGGCCCGTACCGCCCGTCGTCAATGGACCAGGTCACGGCGCCGAGGCACTTGCCATAGGTCGCCGGAGCGTCAACAGTGCAGGGACAGATCACCTCGCAGTTGCAGGTATCAATGATCTCGCCGTGAATGTGCCACTTGGTCGCCATGACAACCTCTTTTGCTACCGTGCCCCCAGCGCCCGCAGGACCCGAACCGACTCCGCCTCCATCGCGGCCCGGCTCATCCCCCTGGGCTTCGGGCTCGGGACGGCGATGACCGTGGCACCCCCCAGGGCGGAGGCCACCCGGCAGAAGCGGGTGAAGTCCTGGAGCATCCGCTGGTAGCCCGAGGGGTCCTGGAAGGTGACGCGCTCGACGGAGTTCAGGGTGGCGACGGGCAAGCCGGCCCGCCGGAGGGCGCGCCGCAGATCGGCAAGGCTCCCCGTGGCGAAGTAGCCCAGCAGCTTCGGGGCCCAGATCTCCAGGCACCCGTATCCGGCGGCCTTCGCCGCCCGGATATCGGTGGCGAGGTCGGCCGTGAGCGTCGTGGCGCCGTTGAAGCCGAGGAGCATCCCCCCTCCGACGCGGCGCCCACTCTACCCACGCGGCGGGGGGCTGTCAAGACGGCGGCCTGTGTGCGAGAGGCGCTGCATGGGAGGGGCGCGGATCGTGCGCGTTCGCTCAGTCACTAACCCAAATCACATCGCCGCTTTGCTAGCGGGGGTGGGAGGACAAGTTGTAAGAACTTTTTCTTGAACTGATGACCAAACCAGGGACGACCTTAGAAAAGAAAACGCCTCCCAAGGCCGTTCCCTAATTTCCTATGACTCCCACTCACTCCTTTCCCTCAGCTCGCCGTCCCACGGCCATCCCTGAAGGAACGAAACGAACCGCTCCTCCTCGCCTTTCTCGACAAGCTTCCGGAGAACGGTTATCTGGTGAACATTGAGAATTCGCAATCCCTGGGCTGCTGCTTCTTCCCTGAGTGTAGGCACATTCTCCTGGCCAGAGAACAGCACCGGGACAAGGTGGACGGAACTCTCGTCAGCGAACAGTCCTTTCAAGATTGCGGTTGCATGGAGCAGCTTGTCATAATCCTCGGCTTTCGGCACATTGATGGTGCATGCCCCCAGGAGCAGGATCTTGCACTCCGGGTGATACGCAACGATGTCAATTGTTGCACGCTCAACTTTCGTCTGGGGATGATACATCCTGTCGTCCCGCTCAAGGTCAATCGCATGAAAGCCGGCGAGGCTTAGAACCCGGCTAACTGACTTCTGAAACGCGTCTTGCGGTTGTACATCCACTCTCTTGGGGGCCGTCTCGTAGGGCCGTTCGAGCTGCTGATAGAAGTTCTCCATATCCCAGAATTGCCTGAGAGACTCCAGCAACGGATTCTTTTCCTCAAGAGGCATGAGCGCCTTTAGCCTGGCCCGCACCTCGTCCAGTTCGGGCATATTCTCATGTGTAAGCAGACAAGAAATGATGTCATCCTTGTTGGCTGAGTTCAAACTGGCTTTCACCCGGGATAGAGCGAAGACCATATGCTTGCCAACCTGCTCTAACTCCTCCAGATCGAGCGTCTTTTTCTCGAGAATCGTTGTCCCTCTGGAATCATACCTGCTCAGGACTACATGAAGATCGCGGAGAGTTCCCTCAGCTTCAACCTGAATCTCGACAGCCTGCCCAACAGCTGTTAGGCTCTTGATCCTCGCAGGCATCTCCACAAGGATGAAGAGATCAAGGATGTGGTTGCTTGAGCCTCTTACCTCGAGGAAAGTATCTACCATCTCCTCGACGGAGCTCAGCCCCAAGCTGCCTCTGACCGCTGCTGTGACATCTCGCTGGTGGTAGACTTCAGACCTTTCCCCGGTGAAGCAATAAAAGCTCGCCCGGTCCTGCTGATGCCACGGGCGCACAAATTGTTGAAACCGCTCGACCCTACCTTCGAGCCTGTGGGACACTAGCTTTGTAGGCAAGAAGATCTGCTCACCCTCGAGCATAATCTTCCCCTCAGCAAGGTCGTTTAAGATGTTCCCGAATTCAGTGAACGGACAAACGTATACCAGCACTTTGAGCAACTCGGTCTGTCGTCTCCCGAATCTCTTTTGCAGTTCAGCGTATCTCTGCTTGACGTCTTCGATGGACCTGGCCGAGATGCGGATAGCAGTCAGGACGGATTTCCAGCCGGAGTCCGACTTCTTGACGGCCGCCCGGATGTCTATGCTGTGAAGTGATTGCGCTAGACCTGAAATGACCTGCTCCAGTGTCACTTGTATAGAGCTCACCTTCGCCTCGCTAGACTGCGCAGATCCGCAATGCTGCTAACACCCTCGTGGTTCTGCAGCAGGCGATGATCTTAGCTGCATCCTTTATCCTTTTCCCATTGATTTCTGTTCACGGGATGGATCAGGACAAAATGGGTTCACCCACAATTTCCTTTCTATGAGACTGGAATCGATAAGGCGTGTTTTTCGACATCGAGGTATAACACGTCGATTTCGGCTTGGATCTTGATGGTTTTAGCGAGGGCCGTCACCGTGCGGCAGTAGTGGCGAATATCCTCCACGCTCAGTGTTCGGCCCTTCCGATCCTTAAGCCATTTCTCAGGCACTTGGTAGCCGCCGATGCGATACTCCCAGACCTCTGGTTCTATCCCCTCGAAATACTGCGCCTTGCTAATATAGACCCGCTTTTCCTTTGCGTTGAAGAGCAGCTTTTCCACGTTGTTCCCCCCGGTTCCCTGGAAACGGACGCGGGGCGGGTCTAGTTCGTGTGACTCCAGCAGATGGAGGCCGACCAGCCTCTTTCCCAATTTGGCCATCCTCGTGAACAGCTTGGAATCTTGGGTAAATGGGACGCGGGGGAAATCTCTTTTCAGGAGCTGGGTGTATTTGGTTCGGTAGGTCGAGGAATAGAGCACTGCGTAGATATAGTGAAAAACCTCCTCGGGTGTCGCTTGGCGGCCGTGGGCTTGCTTCAAGGTTGGAAGCAGGGAGGGAGCAAGGTTAGGCGTTCTCTCCCTCGCTTGCCGCTGGTGGCTGAATAAGTCCTTTATATCAGACTCGGGATAGAGCCAAAGCGGAAAGGTATATGACTGAATCGTCGATTCTCCGCATTTGGTTTCGACGAGTTTGTCCGCACAGAAGAAGCTATCAATCCTAGAAAGTCTGTTGCGCCGAGCAGTAACAAGCCCCAGGTTTCCTCGAAGCATGTGGCGCATGACTTGAGGACGTGGGCGTTCAATAACGTCCTCGTGGTAGAAGATCCAGCGTGAATCAAAAGGTCTATACAGTATTTGGAGGAATTGTTCCTCCCACTTATTGTCGGATACGATTGCTTGTCGCCGTGGTGCCATCTTCCAGGCTTTTGTATCTCTCAATCCGAATGTTTGCCGGACTATTGATATATGCATAACTAATGTCCTACATTAGACACGAAAAGGCAGGCGGGAGTGGCGAAAGAAACTCCTGAAGAGGGTGGGGCGGCGGCGGAGCCGAGTGACTTCGGTCCGAACTTCGTCGCGGATCTCCGACACGTCGTCGGGCGTGAAGTTCGCGAGGCGCCCGTACTTCAGATAGCTCCAGAGCTGCTCCACCGGATTGAGTTCGGGCGCGTAGGGCGGAAACCAGACCACGTGCCAGCGCGGATGAGCCGCGAGCCACTGACAGACATCGCCATGCTTGTGAGACCGGCCTCGATCCCAGAGGAGCACGACGGGCCCCGTGACGTGGCGATTGAGATGCCGCAGGAAGCGGAGCACCTGCGGACCGCGGATGTTGGCTTTCGGATGGAGCGCCAAGGCGAGCCGGAGGCGCCGCCGGCGCGGCGACACCAGCAGCGCGCCGATCCCCGAGACCTTTTCGTGGGAGCGGGCGCGCACGGCCAGCGTTGGCGTACAGCCGCGCCGGCCCCAGGTACGGCGGAGCACCGGCATCATCAAGAAGCCCGTTTCATCGAGGCAGATCAGCGCGGCGAGCCGGCGCCCGAGTTTTTTTTACCTTGGGCCACTCCTCCTGAATCCAGTGCCGGATCCGGCGATCGTCCCGCTCCTTGGCGGTGTGTTGAGGCCGCTGGGGCGTCAGCCCACACGTCCGAAGCAGGCGGCCGATGTGATCCCGATGGTAGGTGACGCCGAACTGGTCGCGCACGAGTTGGACGATCCGTCGGCAGGTCCACAGTGCCGTCCGATACCCGGCGGCTTCGGGGCCATGGAGAATCGCCCGCACCAACGCGCGGCGTTGCCCCGCAGTCAATTTGGCGGGCCGCCCCGACGCGGGCCGCGCCTTGAGGCCGAGCGTGCCGCGCCGCTTATACGCGCGCTTCCATCGTCGCACCGAGCGGCGATCGACCCCGACCCGCTCCGCGACGATGTGCACGGGCAGGTCGCGTTCGAGCATCTCGACCGCCCGCAGACGCCGGCGTTCGAGTTCGGCGGGACTCCCCTGTGGTCGCATGCGCACCTCCCACAGGAGAGAATAGGACATTACTTACGCAGTAGTCAATAGCTGCCCCATAAAACAATCAGCCTGGGCCTGCGGTGACCCGGCGGCGCAGCGCGCCCACCGTGGTGCGATCCAGCACGCGCTGCATCGAGGCCTCCGTCGCGTCATAGATGCCGCGCAGGTGCTT
>JBOGSE010001042.1:0-4043 GCA_050694895.1 bacterium
TTGGTGAGGTGATACAGATCCGCAGGGTCGCGGATCAGGCCCCGCTCGAGCATCTGCGCAATCAACTTGCCCCCGACGCCGTCGATGTTCATCGCGCCGCGGGAACCGAAATGGTACAGGCGCTCCAGCACCTGAGCGGGGCACGAGAGGTTCGGACACCGCGCCACCGCCTCGCCCGACGTCCGCTCGACCGGCGTGTTGCACACCGGGCAGCGGTCCGGCATGACAAAGTGTTGCTCGCTGCCGGTGCGCCGCTCGACTACCGGCGCGACGACCTCGGGGATCACCTCGCCCGCCCGCTGCACGATCACCCAGTCGCCGATGCGGATGTCCTTGCGCGCGATTTCGTCCTCGTTGTGCAGCGTGGCGCTGCTGACCGTCACGCCCGACACGCGGACGGGCTCCAGGTCGGCCGCCGGTGTCAGCGCGCCGGTGCGTCCGACATTGATCGTGATGTCGAGGACTTTCGTGATCGCCTGCTCAGCCGGAAACTTGTAGGCCAGGGCCCAGCGCGGGGCCTGCGTCGTGGCGCCGAGCTCGGCCTGCTGGTCGAACGCGTCCACCTTGACGACGACGCCGTCGGTCTCGTAGTCCAGCGTCGTCCGACGCGTCGTCCACTCCGTGATGTAGGCTTTGACCTGGTCGAGCGAAGTGAACCGGGCCGTGTGCGGATTCGTGCGGAACCCGGCCTCGCGCAGCCACTGAAGTGTGTCCCGGTGAGAGCGCAATCGGACGCCTTCCGCCCGCCCGCTGTAGACGAAGATCTGCAGGGGACGGCTCGCGGTGATCTGCGGATCGAGCTGCCGCAGCGACCCTGCCGCCGCGTTGCGCGGGTTGGCGAAGCGCGGCTCGCCCCGCGCCTCGCGCTCGGCGTTTGTCGCCTCGAACGTCTTGCGGGGGAGATAGACCTCGCCGCGGACCTCCAGCACCGTCGGGGGCTTCCGCGCGCGCAGGCGCAGTGGGAGACTTTGGATGGTCCGCAGATTCGGCGTCACGTCCTCGCCCTGGATGCCGTCCCCCCGCGTGGCCCCGGTCACCAGGCGGCCCGCCTCATAGGTCAGATTCACGGCGGCGCCGTCGATCTTCAGTTCGCACACGTAGCCGACATCGACATCGCCGAGCGTCGCGCGCACCCGCTTCTCCCAGGCGTCGAGCTCAGCCTCTTCGAACGCGTTGGCCAGGCTGAGCATCGAGGTCCGGTGCCGCACCGTGGCAAACGCCGTCGAAGGCGGCGCGCCGACGCGCTGCGTGGGGGAATCCGGGGTAACGAGCTCGGGATGGCGAGCTTCCAGGTCGCGAAGCTCGCGCACCAGCCGGTCGAACGCGGCATCAGAGATCTTCGGAGCGTCGAGGACAAAATACCGGTAGTTGTGCTCCTCGATCTCCTCACGCAACTTGACCGCTCGCCGGCGGGCGTCGGCGGGTACGCTCATGACCGGTCACGCTCCCGCCAGTTCCCCGACCCGCCGCCGTGCAAAGCGCGCTCCCAACAGTTCCTCGAGGCGGGGCGTCACGTTCCAGAAAGCTTTGAGCCGCTCGTACTCCTTCCTGTACCGGCCTTCAGTGGACGCGCGCGATCTGACGGCGCGAATCATCACGTTCCTGGCCGTGTGCTCGACGGAGACGAATTCGACGACATCGGTGTGGTACCCCATGATGCGCAGGATGAGGGCGCGGAGCGCGTCGGTCAGGACGTCGCCCGTGCGCTCCCCGAGGATGCCGTGCCTGTACACTGGCTCGAACGGCGCCGGGGGGGACCGCCGCTGCATCTGCGCCTGCAGATGGTGATGACAGCACGGCACGCTCAGGATCACCCGGCTCCGCCAGGCAATACCCTGCGCGAGGGCCTCATCGGTCGCCGTATCACAGGCGTGCAGCGCGAGCACGATATCCGGGGGCTTCTGTGGCGCAAAGTCGGCGATCCGCTTCGGATGAAAAGCGATGTCTGTCCACCCGAGCAGCCGGGCGAGCTCAACGCGCTGCGCGATGAGATCTTCCTTGACGTCGACCCCCACCAGACGCGCGGGTGTACCGAGCACCTCGTTCAGGTAGTGATACGTCGCGAATGTCAGCGCCGCGCTGCCGCACCCGAGGTCCGCGATGTGGATCGGTGAGCGCGCAGCTTGCGCGAGCGTGCCCGTGCCGTGCAGCATCCTCAGGAACTCATTGATCTGCCGGAACTTTCCCATCATCGTGGGCTTGATCCGGCCGTCGTCCGTTGCGATCCCCAGTGCCCGAAGGAACGGCCGGCTCCGCTCGCCCAGGAGTGCGTCTTTCTGCCGGTCGTGGGAGAGTTCGATGACGGGCGTTCGCCCGGAGTCCCGCGAGCTGCGCACCGTCACCTTCCCGTTCGGCCTGATCCGGATGTGGATGTCGTCGCGGGTAGTGCGCAGGTGGACATTCTCGAACGCGCGATCCAGAACTTCGCGCAGCTTCTCCACTACCACGGCGCCGCGGTAGTTTTTTGTGATATCCCTGTCGGCCTGAAAGTAAGAAAACTGGAGATGCCTGTGTCCCTTGACGAGCACCGGCCGGACCGCGACTCTCACCCATGGATCGGACCGACCGGGCCGGGCACCGGAGAAGATTGCTTGCTGGAAGGCGTGCTCATCAAGGACGGTCTCCCTGATGAGCGCGTGTGCGTTCGAAGGGCTCACGTGCTCCGAGATTCGCTGCCTACCCTCCCGGAGCCCTTCGAGAGAGCCGGCGATTACCCGCCGGCCATGGCGGGGATGATCGACACTTCGCTCGCTTCGCGCAGCGGCGTGGCCAGCCCCTGGAGCAGGCGAACGTCCTGTTCGTCGATGAACACGTTCACGAAATGATGAAGGTTGCCTTCACCGTCCACCAGGCGCTCGGCCAGACCAGGAAACCTGCGGCCCAGTTCGTCGAGCGCGGCCGAAAGCGTCTCGCCGCTCACGGTGACCAGGCGCTCGCCGTTGGTGTACCGGCGCATCGGAGTGGGGATTCGAACCGTCGCCATGCGGATCCCTCCTGCTAGGTCGAGTGCACCAGGACGGCCTCTTCAAACTCTCGGAGCGTGGGCCGGATCCGCACCGACGCCGGGACGGTGGTGCTCACCGCGTCGAGCGTCTTGAGGCCCATACCGGTGATGTAGGCCACGGTCGTGCCGTCCGGATCGATCGCCCCGGCCGCGGCCAGGGACCGCAGCACTGCGACGGTGACGCCGCCGGCCGGCTCGGTAAAGATCCCTTCGGTCTGCGCCAGCAGCGCGATCCCATCAACGACCTCCTCATCGGAGACGGCGTCGATGCGGCCGCCGCTGGAGCGAACCGCGGCGATCGCGTACCGCCCATCCGCGGGTGTGCCGATCGCCAGCGAATGAGCGATCGTCTGCGGACGGACCGGCTGGATGGTGTCTGTGCCGGCCGCGAACGCCGTGGCGACCGGCGCGCAGCCCTCGGGCTGCGCGCCGTGAACGCGTGGGGTGGCTTCTGCGATGAGCCCCAGCGCGGCGAGTTCCTGAAAGCCGCGGTGGATTTTCACGAGCAGATTGCCCGAGGCGATCGGGACGACAACGTCGGTGGGCGCCTTCCAGCCCAACTGCTCGGCGACCTCAAACGCCAGGGTCTTGCCGCCTTCGCTGTAGTACGGCCGCATGTTGACATTCAGGAACGCCCAGCGGTGCTCCTCTGCAATTTCGGCGCACAGGCGGTTCACCTCATCATAGCCGCCTTCGACCTCGACGACCGTCGGTGCGTAGATCGCGGACGCCAGGATCTTGGGACGCTCGATGCTCGCCGGGACGAAGACACAGGCCCGCATGCCGGCGCGGGCGGCGTGCGCCGCCACGGAATGGGCCAGGTTCCCCGTGGACGCGCAGGCGAGCACCTCGTAGCCGAACCGCCGGGCCGCAGCAGTGCCGATCTCGACGACGCGATCCTTGAACGACCAGGTCGGGTTGACAGAGTCATTCTTGATGTAGAGATGCCGCAACCCGAGCGCCTCCCCAAGGCGCGGCGCGGGGACGAGCGGCGTCAGACCTGGCGAGAGGTCGACCGCGGGATCGTAGTCCACAGGGA
>JBOGSE010001043.1:0-2260 GCA_050694895.1 bacterium
GTTGTTGCCCTGCGCGAAGTTTTGCGGGTTCGGGCAGGTCTAGATCTGCAATCCTTGCGCGAAACTGCTCGATTGAATGTTTGGTGGCGTCGTCGACTTCAAGTCTGTCCCACAAATCTGAATCCGGGGCGAGTCGCGCCCGGCGCTCTTCTGGCATCAGGGCCATACCGAGGTCGTGAAGGTGGGCCGCTACGACAAGCATAGCTATCTCGGGCGGCGTCAGGTGCTGGCGCCTCCCCGGTTCAAGGATGTGCCACATGAGGTGGGCGACTTTGAGGCCGTGCTTGGGGTCGTGCATAGTAAAGGTTTCGAGCTCGCGGGAGGTGGTCCTCGTGAGTATTGGGGCAAAGACATCGTCCACTAGTTGAACTAGGTGACTATGCAAGAGGCTGCATTCTTGCTTTGTGTTCGGCCCTATTGGGGAGCCAGTCCAAGTCGCCTGACCGTTCGCGTAGTCGTCGAGCCGCTTCATGAGGTCGAGGTGTTCGACGCGCTCCGGGGTCTCGGGTATTTGGATTGGATTGTAGTGCACCCCGCTAATCTAGACACGCAGGGCCTCGGTTTTTAGGTCACTTCCAAACCCTACAAAAGCCTCCCGTGGTGTCCGGTCGCCCAGGGCTCGGTGCGGCCGGTCGTGATTGTACTCCCAGAGGTAGCGCTGGATCGAGGCGCGAGCTTCCTCCAGGTTTTGATACTCACTGACCCAGACCTCCTCCTCCTTCAGGCTGCGGTGGAAGCGCTCGATGTAGCTGTTGCCCTCCGGGTGATGGTAGGCGGTGCGGCGATGGATGATGCCGAGCTCCGACAGCGTCTCCAGGAAGCGGGCGGAGGTGAACTGGGTGCCGTTGTCGGTGGTGAGGGTGAGACCCGCGCCCCGACTGCCGGTCGGCAGCCGCGCCAGAACAGCCTGCTCCACCGCGGCCAGGGCTTCCTGGGTGCGGCAGCGGGCCGCGAGGTCCCAGCCCACGATCTCCCGTGTGTGGCAGTCGATCACGCTCACCAGGTAGGCCCAGCCCACCGCCGGCCCCGCCCACACCTTGGTCAGGTCGGCCTGCCAGACCTGGTTGGGCCGCGCGGTCTCGACCCGGCCCCACTCTTTGCGCCGGCGAGCGCGCAGGCGTCGCGAGCGCACCAGCAGGCCTCGTTCGCGCATCACCCGCAGCACTCGCTTGCGATTGACCACCAGTCCTTCCTTCCGCCGCAGCCACCAGGTCACCCGCCGGTAGCCGTACGCCGGTTTCATCCCACAGGCCGCCACGATCTCGCTGTCCCAGCGCCGATCGGCCCGACTGCCCCGCGCCCGCCTCCGGTAGTAGAGACTGGAGCGGCTGAGGGCCAGGGCGGTGGCCACCAGCGTGGTCTGATAGCCCCGTTCCACGAGCTCCCGCGCGCGGGAGTGAGCCTCCCCGCAGCTCACTCCCGCACAACGTTTTTTAGGATCTCCACCTCCAGGGTCTTGCGGCCCAGCGATCGCTCCAACTGCCGGATGCGCCGCTCCTTCTCGCTCTCGGCCGCCGCCGCGCTCTTCCCCCCGAGCGCGGCGGTGGCTCCCTGCTGCGCTTCATCCTTCCAACGGTAATACAGGTTGGGGGCGATCCCGTACCGCCGGCAGGTCTCAGCGATGTTCCCGCTCCGCAGAGCTTCCAGCACGATCTCCCACTTCTCCTCCGGGGTCCGTTCGACACGCGGCTTTCTGCTCATCAGTTGCCTCCTCTCGGAGGCCCTGATCATACCCAAGTGGGCTGTCCAGTTTTAGCGGGGTGCACTACAGGACCGTCCCGAGTGCGACCCGCGTCCACTCTGAAACCACACACTCCAGATACCGCTTGCGATCCTTGGCGCGCATGTTACGCATTCGATCTAGAACCGTCTTTTCGTCCTCCCCACCTTCAAAGGTTCCCGTTGCCATGTACTGCTTAAGATGTTCAGTTGTCTCTTTGTACACCGTCTGAGCCTGTTGCAGACGCCCGTCTAGTACTTTGCTGATGTGGCTCTCAATCGAGTCGATAATTGACAGGGCGCTGCGCACATGAAGGCCGTGTTTTGCGGAAAGTTGCTCAGCTGTACTACCATGTCCGAAGAGTTCTAGAAGGACGTCTCGCCAATGGCTGGCGTAAGCAGGTGACCGAACAAACATGCCATGCAGTAGGGTTGTGAACCGAATCTCGTCGATGCGCGGTGGTGGGGTAGGGCGACTTGGATCTGCGCTCTCACCAATGTAGTACCACATCGTTTGCATGAATATTTCATCGAGCAGCGC
>JBOGSE010001044.1:0-3546 GCA_050694895.1 bacterium
CGGTTCGCATCCGCTGGCCTCCTTTCGCTTGCTTTGTCAGCTACAGCGTAGGAGGTCAGCGGATGCGCTTCGGGGATTTCCGTCCCGTCCCTCAGCGGCCCGCCACCCTACTCATTCGCGGAGAGCCGAACTTCGGCGGTGAACCGCCGATGACTCGCCGCAGGAATCGTGTCAGGCGCGCCCTCGGGGACCACAAGTTCCAAGCCCTCTGTCGCGATGCCGCGCCACCGTGGGCGACATGATCGACATCGGGCCAACAACCAAGAAGGCGCTGCCCAGTCACGAACGGTGGGACGGGGGCGGATGGCCCCCAGCGATTGAAAGGGGAGGACATATCGATAATCGGCTGGAGATCCCTGTTTCGTCCCCTCACTTGATGCCGATTCCGATGTTCACCACGTTGGTGAGCACGGTGGGACCATTGCTTTCCCTGTGCTCGCGCAGCATTCCGTCGAGAACCTGACGCATCGTGGCCCGCTGGTCTTCCGTGAAGTCGGCGACCAACATCCCAGGAATGGGGTTGCCGTAGAAAACCCAGTCCCACATCTCCTGACCGGAGTGGAAGCCCGGCCGCTCGGCGCTGCGCACGACGTTCACGTCGCGCAATCCAGCCTCGGTGAGCCTGCGGCCTAGCACCTGCGGATCCGACACCTGGAACTCGAGCGGGGGCGGATCGTCGGGCAGTCCCGGGAAATCCGGAAGAACCGCATGCAGAGCGCTGATGAAGAATTGAAGGAATTCCAACTCGTCGGGCTGCCCGTATGCGATCAGCAGCACGCGGCCGCCGGGCCTGGTCACTCGCACCATCTCTCGGAGCGCGCCAGGCTGGTCGGGGACGAGCATGACGCCGAACTGCGATCCGGTGACGTGGAATGTGTCCTCCTCGAGATCGAGAGCGTGGCAGTCCATCACCCGGCCCTCCGTGTCGGTTAGCCCTTCCTCCCGTGCGCGCGCCCTAAACTGTTCGATCATTGCCGGCGACCAGTCGGTCGCGAGCACCTTCGCGCCGAGGCGCGCCGCCGGCAGGCTTAGCCCGCCGGTGCCCGCGGCAACGTCGAGGAAACGCTCGCCGGGCTTCAGGACGACGAGGCTGAGCGCTTCGTTGGCCAGCTGGGTCTCCTGCGGAGCGACGTAGCGGTCGTAGCCCTCGGCGATCGCGTCCCAAGCCTCCCGAGGCGCGGCGTGCGCCTCTGAAGCCGCCGCATCTTGTCTCGTCGTCATGGCCTCCTCCTTGTCCTCCCGTCTGGCAGGACGCTACGGGACAGGCGACGTGGCGGCTTCGGGCGATGCACCCATTTCAGGCGGAGGAAGATGGGTATTTCTGTGTAGGCCCTAAGCGAGGCCGTGCTTGTAGGCGTAGGCAGTGGCCTCCGCACGGGACGAGAGCCCGAGCTTCGTGAAGATGTTGCTGATGTGGCGCGCCACCGTCTTCTCGCTGATGACGAGATGGCTAGCGATCGCGCGGTTGCTCTTGCCCGAGGCGATGAGCTGGAGGACCTCGAGCTCCCGCGCGGTGAGTCCTCCGGCGCCCGCGCGCGTCTTGGTGAGGGCGCTGACGCGAGCGAGGTCGGGTGCGGCCCCTAGCTCCTCGAAGACGAGCCGCGCAGCGTCGAACTCCAGTTGCGCCGACGCGTCGTCCTCCAGGGCTCGGCACGCGAGCCCTATCATCTCGCGGACGCGCGCCACCTGATACGGAGCGTCGAGATCTCGCCACGCGGCATGAGCCTTGCGCAGCTGCGGCAGTGCTGTGCGCGCATCGCCTTCTGCCAGCAGTACTGCGCCCGTCGCATGGGCGGCGAGAGCATGCATGTAGGGCGCACGCAGCTCGTCGGATATCCGCTCGAGCTCCAAGGCACTCGCCCGGGCGGCTTCGAAATCCTTGGCCGCGAGCATAACTTCGACGTGCGCCGGCAGAACCTTGGCACGATCCAGGGGCTCCTTTGCTTCGTCGAGTACCCGGCGGATTGCTGAAGCGGCAACCCCCGCCATCCCATGTGCGAGCCGCAGCAACGACATGCCCGGCTCCGGGTCGCGCCCCGCTTGACTGGCCTTGCGGTAAGCGTCCTCCGCCGGCGCGAACTCCCCGCGCAGCCGCTGGATCTCTCCGAGCTGGTAGAAGGCCGACCCGAGCGAATCCCACTGCGTCGGACCCGCGAGCCATTCGCATGCGCGTTGCGCAGCATCCAACGCCTCGCGCCAGGCACCTTGCAACTGGAAGATCTCGCAGCGATGCACGAGACAGTTGCCTCGATAGGGGACAAGGTCGGGCTGGGAGTCACACCAGCGCGTCAGTGCAGCCGCCCATTCGCGAGCGCGGCCCAGCTCGAACACGCGCTGGCACATATCGATCACATTGCAGTACGCGATCCCTACCATGATCGGCGATACCTGCTCGGCCAGAACGGAACCCATGACTTCGTCAAGCAGAACGAGGGCCTCGCCCGTGTGGTGCTGAAAGATCAGCACGTTTCCGAGACCGAGCCTCGCGAACACCGCGAGATCGTCGTCGCCGAAGCGCCTTGCGACCTCGATCGCTTCGACCAAATGCGGATACGCCGATTCGGGATCGCCTTCGAACAGGATCGGCAAACCCGTCAGCGTCGACAGCCACCCTTGCTCGACGCAATCTTCGCCGTCCTCGAGCAGGCGACGGCCGCGAGCAATCCATCCCATCGCCGGGGGAACGTCGCCTCTGAAGAGCAAACACGTCCCCTGCCAGAACGCGCACCGCGCAGCCCGAGCCACATTGCCCAGACCGATGTATTCCTGGTGGGCGCGCAACCACGACTCATCCGCTTCTGCGTCCCGACCGGTCATCCACGACGAAACTGCGAGTCGCTCCAGATCCTCGGACGAAAGGCCCGCCGCCCGGTCGGCGAGGGATAGACGCACGAAGGCCTCCCCCCAGGAACGCCGCTCGAAAGCGGCCCGACCCTGCCTAAGCGCGTCGTCCACCACCCTCACGGGGTCAGGATAGGCAGAGAGGCTGGGCGTTCCAAGGGGATCAGGCTACCTCGATGGGCACAGGGAGCCGAGATGGCTTCGCGATCACGTGCGCACCTGCGGAAGCCAACTCACACTGCTCCCTCAAGCGTCGGTGAGGCGACGGCCCACGCAGCGGCTGCCGTTGAATCAGCAAGACGTCCACTTCGCTGCCGGCGGGAACGGCAGAACCTCTTGGTTTCTCACAGATTCCTTCTCGAAGACACTTGTCAATGGCCAAGTTCCGGTACCCGCTGGTGGCCAACTAAAAGTCCCCACCTCTCGAGCTTCTGACGGGCGAGTCTTCTAGTTCGCGACCACCTCCTTCAGCGGGCAGGGACTCTTCTCTCGGCGGGCTTTGGACTCCCGCATCCGGAACGACTCTCCTTGGGTCACAACGACGATGTGTGGTGCAGCAGACGGTCCAGCAGGCTCACGGCGGTGGTGTGCTCGGGCAGGAACCGGCCCCACTCCTCGAAGGGCCAGTGGCTGGCAATGCCGAGTGCCCGACGTTCGTAGGCGGCTGCCACGAAGCGGAACAGCAGCTGGGCGCCGGTGTGGTCG
>JBOGSE010001045.1:0-9149 GCA_050694895.1 bacterium
TGGCCCGCTCCCGGGAAAGTATCAAAGCGGGCAGGGGGCTCTCTGCGGGCCAATTCTGGAAAGCGGTCAGGCAGCGAGGCCGCCAGCGCACCGCGCGGCGCTAGACGCTGGAGGATTTGCCCGTAACTCCGCAGAAGCCGCGATGCTGCTTCCTCCACGCTCCATACAGGAGGCCTGCCGTGGCGAGTCCGGAGGTGCAAGGCGACCGACCCTGGGTCAAGTTCTACGAGCCGGGGGTCCCGCGGACGATAGAGTTTCCCACGCATCCTGTCCATGGATTCCTCGAGCACAGCACAAAGACATACCCATCGAACGATGCCCTCATTCTCGTCGGTCCCAAGTTCGATCGCCGCATCTCGTACGCCCAGCTCGACGACCTGTCCGACCGGTTCGCGCAGTCGCTGATGCGGCAGGGATTTCAAGCGGGCGATCGGGTGGCGATCATGCTGCCCAACAGCATTCAGTTCGTGGTCGCCGCGTACGGCATCTGGAAGGCCGGCGGCGTGCTGGTCCAGGTCAACCCGCTGTACAGAGGGCGCGACCTGGCGTTCAACCTGAAGGATTCCGGGGCGAGGTTTGCCGTCGCGCTGTCGCGTCTCTACAAAGAACTGCACGATGTCCGCGGACAAACCGACGTGAAGACCGCGTTCGTCACCAACCTGCATGACTTTTTCCCGACGAAGTGGCGGCTGCTCTACGGGCTGCTGCGGGCGAAGAAGGAGGGCGACGTCATGCCCCGTGGGCCGGGCATCGTCCCGTATCTGTCGATGCTCCGCGGCCCTCGGCTGGATGCCCGGCCCGCGGTTGACCCGGAGAGCCCCGCCGTGTTGCAGTACACCGGGGGCACCACCGGCGTCCCGAAGGCGGCCACACTCACGCACCGCAACCTCGTCTGCAACTGCATTCAGGCGCGCACGTGGTTGACCGACGTCAAGGATGGGCAGGAACGGATCCTGTCGGTCGTGCCGTTCTTTCACGTCTTCGGACTGACGGTGTGCATGAATCTGTCCGTGGCCATCGGCGCCGCCAACATCATGATCTTGATGAAGCTGTTTGACGTGAAGACGGTCGTCGAGGCCGTACCCAAGTACCGCCCCACCGTCTTTCCGGGCGTCCCCGCCATGTATCTGGCCATCAATCAGTTGCGCGACGTGGAGAAGTACGACCTTAAGTCAATCCGGGCGTGCGTATCCGGGTCGGCCCCGCTGCCGGTCGAGGTCATGCGGCGGTTCGAGGAGCTCACGGGCGGGCGGATCACCGAGGGGTTCGGCATGTCCGAGGCGTCGCCGCTGACCCACGCCAATCCCATTTACGGCACGCGCAAGAGCGGATCGATCGGCGTGCCCGTCTCCTCTACCGATGCGAAGATCGTGGACAGCGAGACCGGCACGAAGGACCTCCCGCTGGGCCAGGTCGGCGAAATGGTCGTCCGCGGTCCACAGGTGATGAAGGGCTATTGGAACAATCCCACCGAGACCGCCCAGACGCTCCGCAACGGCTGGCTGTACACCGGCGACATCGCAAAGATGGATGAGGACGGGTACTTCGTCATCGAGGATCGCAAGAAGGACATGGTCATCATCGGTGGGTTCAAGGTCTTTCCGCGCGAGGTGGAAGAGGTGCTCTACGAGCACCCCAAGGTGAAGGAGGCGGCCGTCGCCGGGATCAAGCACCGCGTGCGGGGAGAAATGCTGGTCGCTCATGTGGTGCCCAAAGACGGCGGCGACGGGAAGGCGCTCAAGCGCGAGCTGCACGACTTCTGCGCGCAGCGCCTGTCCGCCTACAAGGTCCCCCGGCGGTTTGAAATCGTCACCGAAATCCCCAAGACGATCATTGGGAAGGCCCTGCGACGCGCGATCCGCGATAGCGAGCAGCAGAGAGACGACACCGGCGAGCAAGAGTAACCCGGCCGGCCGTGACACAGACCCACCGGTTCCCCAGCGCGGGTCAGGCGATCGCCCTGCTGCTCGCCGCGCTCGGACTTGCCATCGCGCTGATGTATGTGCTGGGGTGGCTGACGGCCGCGCTGCAGATTCGGCTCGGCGCCTCACGCGGCCTGGTCCTCGGACTCATCCAACTCCTCGCGCTCGGGCCGGCCATCGCGTGGGGGTGGGCAAGGACCGGTCTTCCGTTCCGCGACGTCTTCCCGCTCCGCCCTGTGCGACTGTCCCTGCTTGCGCCGATACTTCTCGCGCTCGTGGGCATCACGCTGGTCAACGGCGAGGTTGCCCGTATGATCCGTCCACTTCTCCCCCGATGGGCAGGGGAGTTCGACGCGGTGACGCTGCTCACACAGTCGCCTGGAAATCCCTGGGGGTTCTGGGTCGCCCTGGTCATCGTTGCGCCAATCACTGAGGAGTTCTTATTTCGCGGGCTGATCCTTCAAGGCTTCCTGAGCCGGTACAGCGTGCGGACGTCGATCCTCATCTCATCAATCCTGTTCGGCGCTATCCATCTTGACCTCCTCAAGCTCCTCGGGACCACGGCTATCGGCGCCCTGTTTGCCTGGCTGTTCGTGCGGACACGCTCGCTTGTCCCATCGCTGCTGGGTCACGCCCTCCTCAATGGCTGGCTGGTAGCTCTTCTGGGAATCATTTCGACGACGATCGACCCGGCGAGGCTCAGAGAAGTCATGTCCCAGGGACTGGACAGGCCTTTCAGCGCGGCGACGGCGCTTGTTGGGGTCTCCTTCGCCGGACTCGGCGTGTCCTGGCTGAAGCGCGTGCTGACGCACAGCGAGGGTGGGGAAAACGGAGCGATGGAACGTCCTTCGGGCGAAGTGAAACCCGGGCGCCGGCATGAGGGGCCGCCGAATGGCGCGTCATCCTACCCGAGCATCCTTCAGGCGATCTGGCTGTTGTTCCTGGTCGTTGTCCTGATCTTCGTCTTGTCTGTCATCGCCGGCGCAGCGGCGCACGTGGCCGGGGAGCGGCCGGATCACCCGGCGGTCGCCGCCGCCGTCAATTCCATTGCCATCGGGGTGGCACTGGCGTGGGGCCTCAGAAAGACCAGAGCGCCGGCGGCAGATGTCTTCCCGCTGAGTCCGAGGCGGATACCCCTGCTTCTCCCGCTCGCGGTCTCGATCGTCGGGATGGTCATCCTCATCTCGGAAGTGGACAACCTGTTACGGACCGTGCTGCCGGTTCCACCCGCGCTGGCCGACCTCTTTGAGCAGATCACTGGCAAGGGAGCGGGCCCCTGGGGGCTGATCCTGGCTGTGGTTGTCGCTCCCCTCACCGAGGAGCTTCTCTTCCGGGGCCTCATCCTGCGCGGCTTCCTGCGGCGCTATTCCGTCCGGACGGCCATCATCGCCTCAGCCCTGCTCTTTGGCGCCTTTCACCTGAACCCGTGGCAGTTTCTCGGCGCAGTCGCCCTGGGCGTCCTGTTCGCATGGACGTTCGTGCGCACCGGCTCCCTCCTCCTCTGTATCTTTGGGCACGCGTTGACCAACGGGTTGTCCTCATTGATCGCAAACGTCCTCCATCTCGAGATCCCTGGGTTCACCAGCGGGTTGGACAGGCCGGAGTTTCAGCCGCTGTGGTTTGACGCCCTGGGCGTTATCCTGACGGCGGCCGGGGTGTGGCTGTTGATGCGCGCCTTTAGCGGAATCGGGGCGCGGCCGCAAGAGGCGCAGGCTGAACCCTTTCCGCCATCCCCTACGTAGTAACTAGCAGGCCGGATCCCCGCACCACGCCTTGTGCGTCTTTTGGGGACCGCCCAGGAGCCCACAGCATGCGACCAGGACGCTTTCCTTCGACTGTCATGGCGGCTGCGCTCATCGCGGCCGTCATGTTTGGTGGAACAGTCACTGCCGCCCCGGGTACGCACGAAGCCCGGCCCGCAACCGAGTGGCGGCGCTGGTCGGATCGGACAACCTGGGAGAGCGGTGCAGTCCCCAAGCCTGGCGCCCACGTGCGCATCCCCAAAGGCACGACGGTGCTGCTTGATACGAGCCCACCGCCGCTCGGCAGCCTGACGATCGAGGGGTGGCTCATCTTTGACGACAGAAATCTGGAGCTGACCGCGAACACGATCATGGTTCACGGACGCCTCCAGGTCGGCACGTCCGATCGACCATTCCGCTCTCGGGCCGTCATTACACTGGCCGGCAAGCTCAATTCACATGCTCCCAAGGCCACCGGCTCAAAAGTGCTGGCGGTCATGGGCGGTGTGCTCGACCTGCATGGCGAGCCACGCGCCCCGGCCTGGACCCGCCTTGCGAAGACCGCCTCCAAGGGCGCCGGCCAGATCGTGCTGGAGCGCCCGGTAGACTGGCGGCCGGGCGATCACATCGTCATCGCGTCAACGGATTACAACCCGCTGCAGGCGGAGGAGGCGTTGGTCAAGGCCGTCTGGGGGAATGTCGTCACGCTGGACCGGCAGCTCGGGTCCATGCACTATGGTGCCCAGCAGACCTTTGCTGGGGTCACCGTCGATGAGCGGGCAGAAGTCGGTCTGTTGAGCCGCAACGTCGTCGTGCAGGGTGACAAGGGGCCAGCAGAGAGTGGGCACGGCGGGCATGTGATGATCATGGAAGGCAGCACCGCGCGTATCCAGTGGGCCGAGTTCCAGCGCATGGGACAGAAGAAAGTCCTCGGCCGCTATCCGGTGCACTTCCACATGGCTGGCGACGTCTCCGGGTCCTACGTACGGTACAGCAGCATTCATCACTCCTTCAATCGATGTTTCACGATCCACGGGACGCACGGAGTCCACGCGCAGGCCAACGTCGCGTACGATACGATCGGCCACTGCTACTTTCTTGAGGATGGTATCGAGGCCCACAACGTGCTGGAGGGCAACCTCGGCCTGGTCACCCGCGCGGCAGAGGAAAAGGACGCGCTGCTGAAGTCTGACACGCAGCCTGCCACGTTCTGGATCAGTCACCCCACCAATGTCTTTCGGGGCAATGTCGCGGCGGGGTCGCAGTCGTTCGGCTTCTGGTTCGCCATGCCGAAGCACCCCACCGGGCTATCGAAGACCGAGGAGAATAACCGCCACATCTGGCCGCGCCGCATGCCCCTGGGGATCTTCCACGGCAACGTGGCGCACTCGAACGACAACGCGGGCCTCTTTGTCGATGGTGATGGATCGGACGACGAGTTCAATTTCACCCCGCGGCAGAACCCGATCCCGCCGGAAGAGGGGCAGGAGGATTCTCCGCCGATCTACACGACGTTCACGGACTTTGTGGCTTACAAGAACCGCTCGCATGGGATCTGGCTGAGGGGCGAGCATCTGCGGATCAGGGGCGCAAAGCTGGCGGACAACGCGATCGGCGCCACGTTTGCCTCTACCGAGTCATTTATCGAGGACTCGATTGTCATCGGAGAGACCGCGAACAAGGGGACGGTCGAGCCCGGCGAAGCGGCGGGCCTCGACAAACGCAGCCTGCCGATGCCCTGGGCACCGGAGTACCCGATTCGCGGCTTTGAGCTCTTCTGGGAGCACGTCGGCGCCAGGCGCATCACCTTTGTGAACTTCACGCCGAACGCGAAGCGAGGGGCGAGCGGCCTGGCGTTTCCGGTGGACAACCCTTACGGCATCAACGTCCGCAACTTCGCCGAAAGGGTGCGGTTCGTCAATGCCAACCAGGTCTATCTGGTGAAGCCCAACCCCAAGGCGGACGGAGACAAGTCAGCGGTCTTCGTCGACAAGGACGGTTCCGTCACCGGCGCCGCGGGGGCGCACGTCGTCGTGAACAATCCGTTCATGATCACACCCGGCTGCGCGCGGCGCGGTCCGTGGAATGCCTACGTGTGCCAGGGGACCTCCTACGGCCGGCTCTCATTCAACGCCGAATTCGAGAAGCCGACGGTGCTCGGACCGATCGTCGTCCGCCGCGACGACGGTGGGGCCGCGAACGAACTGGTAGGTTTCGAAGGAGAGAACGAGCCCTCGACGTTCTTCCACACCGGTTTCATCTATGGGAAGACCTACCGGGTACAGTGGAAGGGATCGGGCCCGCCGCACCTGTGGCTGTTCGCCGAATTTGGCGCCCCCGGCGAGTGGGTGCGGCTGGCGCTGCCGTATGCCGGCCGGCGTTTTGAGATCCACCGCAACGGCGACACCGACAACCCGCTCGCGCGGGCGCGCAGCCTCGCCGAGCTCGACGCGAGCCCAGGCGATCGGTATTACAGCGATGGGAGATTTCTGTACGTCAAGATAGCCGTGCAGGAAGGGGAAGAGGGCGGAGTAGCGCTCGACATCTATCGACGACCGTGAGCGCTATTTCGCGCGCAGCGGCCTGACCCGGTTGAGCGGCCAGTAGATGAGCACGGCCTGCCCAACCACCTGCTCGCGCTTCAAGAAACCAAAGGCCCGGCTGTCCTCGCTGTTGTTGCGGTTATCGCCCAGCACGAAGAACGAATCTGCCGGCACCGTCTCGGGGCCGTAGTCACCGCTCGGCGCACCATTCACGTAGAGTTCCTCGAGCTGCAGCCCGTTGATCAACAGGTGGCCGGCTTTGATCTCGACAAAATCGCCCGGCAGCGCGACGATGCGCTTGATGTAGTTACGTCCTGGGTCGCGCGGATACCGCAACACGATGACGTCGCCGCGGTGCGGCGTGCGGAAGCGGTAGATGAACTTGTTGACGAGCACCCGGTCGTGGGGGAGCAACGTTGGCTCCATAGAATATTGCTCGACCTGGAACGCCTGCGCGACCGAGACCATGACGAGCTGGGCGAGCAGAAACGCGATGACCAGCGTCTTGGCGAAATCGATGGCGCCGCGCCCGGCGCGCCGCCAGTCGACGGGTAGCAGTCCGAGCCATTCACGGAATCTCATGATCGCCGTTCCTCAACACCACGATGTCGATGGCGATGGCGGAGGGGGTGGGATTTGAACCCACGAGGCAGGTTTGTAGCCCACCTACACGCTCTCCAGGCGTGCCGATTCAACCGCTCTCGCACCCCTCCGCGGCCCGTCGCCACCAGTATACCCAGTTTCCTGCCTTGAAACCCACTACGATGACTCTGATTCCTCCGGCGCGGGCGTGGCGAAGCGGTAGCCAAATCCCCTGGACGTCACGATGATTCTCGGGTCGGCCGGGTCCCGCTCGATCTTGTTGCGCAGCATGTGGATGTACTTCTTCACGTCCTCCGCGGCCGCGGCGTCACGGTGGCGCCACACGGTGATGACGATCTCATCGGTCGAGAATACTTTACCGGGCTTCGAGGCCAGCAGGCGAAGGAGCTCAAACTCCTTCGGCGAGAGCGCGACCGGCCTGCCACGGACCACGACCTCCTTGCGCTCCACGCTGAGCTCGAGTTCGGATGTCCGGATGACCGGCGGCGAGATCGCCTGATAGCGGCGCATCACGGCCTCGATGCGCGCGTCGAGCTCGCGGAGGTCGAATGGCTTTGTGATATAGTCATCGGCTCCCAGGCCAAGGCCGTCGACTTTCTCCTGGGCGGTGTTGCGCACCGTCACCAGGATGACGGGGACCTGACTGAACTTCCGCACCGCGTCGAGTACCCCCCAGCCATCGACATGGGGCAGGTTGACATCCAGCAGAATGAGATCGGGGTCCACGGCCACAACGGCCGTGAGCGCCGCGCTGCCGTCCTCGGCCGGCGTGACGGCGTGGCCCCTGGCCGACAGGTATTTCACCAGCAGATCTCGCGAACGCGCGTCGTCCTCGACGACGAGAATCTTCATGCCCCGCCTCCGTCCGCCCCGCCTTCGCCCGGGAGAGTGAAGTAAAAGGTCGTCCCGCCCCGGGCGGTGCTCTCGAACCAGACTCGCCCGCCCTGGAGCTCGACATACCGCTTGACGACGGCGAGGCCCAGACCGATGCCGTCGACCTCGCGGCGCGCGGGGTCCCCGGCCCGCCGGAACGGTTCAAAGACTTCGGGCTGATCCTCCGGCGGGATGCCGGGGCCGGTGTCGGTCACCGCAAAGAGTACCTGCCCATTTTGGGCCGATGTAGTGACCGTGATCTGGCCCGCCGATGTGTATTTGATGGCGTTGTGCAGGAGGTTGATCAAGATCTGGCGCAGCATCGTCTCATCCGCTCGGACGGTCGCTGCTCCATCGCCCCGCGTCGTGATCGGCAGGCCTTTCGACCGCGCGAGATGTGCCACATTCTGGCGTGCCTGCTCGACGACCTCGCTCGCGCGCACGTTCTGAATCTGCGGCGACGCCCCGCCCGCTTCCAGCGCGGAGTACCGGAGGATGCCTTCGATCAATGCCAGCAGGTGGTCGCCGGCGGCGACGACCGATTCCAGATCCTTCCGCTGCGCGTCGGTCAGGGGACCATCGATCTCCTCGAGCAGCAACTGAGCATACGCTCTCACCGCGTGCAACGGCGTCTTGAGCTCATGGCTCATCGCCGCGGAAAACTCGTCTTTGATCTTGTTCGCCTTTTGCAGCGCTTCGTTCACGCGGGCCACTTCCTGATCGCGCGACTGCACGGCCGAGGCCATCGCGTTGAACTCGCTGGCAAGTTCCTGAAGCTCATCGTTGGAATCGACCGCTACCCGCGCCGAATAGTCGCCGCCCCGGAGATGCCGGATCGCCGGCGTCATCCGATGCAGCGGCCCAAGGATCGCCCGCTGGAGCAGCAGCGACGACAGGACGCCCGCGGCGAGCAGCAGCAGGCTGGCCATCACGATCATGTTCCGCTCGCTCCGAATCTGCGCATACACGCCGGCGAGGGGAAAGCCGACCCGGACATACGTCTGACGGTCGAGCGGGTGCTCGGGGATGGCGCGAATGATGTCGAGATAGGGCATTCCACTGCCGCTTCGCCTCTCGATGACCAAAAGCGGCGTGCTCAAAGGTCCGATGGGCACGGCGAGGTCGGCCCGGCCATCCGAGAATTGCAGTTTGCCGTCCCTGACGATCTGGGCGTACAAGACCGTGCCGGCCACCAGCCGGCGTGTCGGCCGGCTCGACGCCGTGGTATCGGTCTGGCCTTCAGGGGTTGTGATGAACCGCGATGCCTCGCGCGCGAGGTCTTCGGCAACGATCTTCGCGCGTATCCGTACCTGCTCGGTCATGACTCGGCGGAGACGGTCCGTGGCCAGGACGCCGAAGGTGGTCACGAAGGCGACAGTGAGGCCGACGAACGCCAGGATGAACTTACCGCTCAGTCCCAGGCGCATCACCCAACAGTATAGTACGGCGGCGAGATGCGGCGAAAA